>JAKBQO010000107.1 GCA_021835185.1 Thermoplasmata archaeon | reverse complement strand
TTGATGAGATATCTAAACCTGCTGTCTTCCTTACCACGCCTGCAGCATCATTTATAGACGGGACGGTAATTTTTGTTGACGGTGGCTGGACAGCCATTGATGGTAGATTTGAACCAAAATTATAGGGCGATAATGTGGATCCAATAATTGAAAATTTAAATAAAAATATTGATGTAATGATTGAGGACGCCACAGAATTCCTTGTAAAAATGATTAAGATACCCACTGAAAATCCCCCTGGAACTAATTATGAACAGTTCGCCGATCTTTGCAGGGCAAAACTCATGGATGAGGGCTACAGAACAGAGATTATTGAGGTACCCACGGATAGATTGCAGGAATTATGTGAGTTTGGAAATGGTCCACGGCCATCAGTGATAGGCACAAAGGGCAGTGGAAACATAAAAATTGCATTGAATGGCCATTATGATGTGGTTCCAGCGGGAAGGGGTTGGAAAACAAACCCATTCATGTCTGTAAATGACGGTAAATTCATTTATGGTAGAGGATCAAGTGATATGAAAGGGGGCATTGCAATGCAGGTATATGGTATAAAACTACTTGAAAACACATTTCCGGATATATGGAAAAAATTAACCGTAACACAGACGGCCGTCCCTGATGAGGAAACAGTGGGAAATAAAAATGCTGGAATGTATTATCTTGTTGAATCGGGTAAGATCTCCAGAGAAAATACGGATTTCGTGATTTATACTGAACCGTTGGGAGTTAACAATATATGCTATGGCCACCGCGGTGCTATATTTATAACTGTAAAGGTTATAGGCAAAAAGAGCCACGGTTCAATGGCATATCTCGGAAAGGATGCGATAGCAGGTACTATAGAGCTTATAAGCATTATAAATAAATATGGAAAGAAAATTGAGAAATCAAGGATTTCAAAATACAATGTAATTCCACCCGGTTCAAAAAAGCCTGGTCTGGCAATAGGTTATTTAAAATGTGGTACATGGGCTAACACCATAGCGGATGAATGCGAATTTTCTATTTATCGAAGATTGATACCGGAAGAAAAATTAAGTGAGGAAAAAGACAAACTATACGATTTAATTATGGACTATGCACAAAGTTCTGGGTATGAAGTCAGGATCAATGAACATTATATAACTGATAGCATAATAGAGAATACAGAAAATCAATTTTACCGTCTTTTCAGGACAGGCCTTGGGGAAGCCCTTGGAAGTGAACCGGAATTAGTTCTCTCTCCAGGAACATTTGATATGAGATTCACACATCAGGCAGGAATTCCGTCGCTTAATTACGGTCCTGGAATCCTTGAGGAATCTCACATGAATGATGAAAAAATATTGATTAATGATCTTAAGAAATCCATCGTTGGCTTTGCTGCAGGTCTTTATGAAATAGCCAGAGGTCTGTGAGATTGGGGTTTCTCTTAACCATGTTAACATCTATCTTTAGAAATTATCATAGGTCTGATGCTTAAACTTCGTAGGTATAACCCTATACTCCGTTCTCAAATGCTTCGGGAGATGATTTTTGTTCTACTGTTCAGGCGTTGAATCGGCAATAGCTTTTTCCAAGACATTATGTGCTAATGTGGCACATTTCACTCTACTAGGAAATTGTGATACACCATGCAGTGCCTCTAAATCACCTAAAGGAACGTCCGAGGTTCCACCTGCCAGGAAGGCCTTGAAATTTGATACCAGTGACAGTGCCTCATCAACAGTTTTTCCCTTAACTGCTTCAGTGAGCATGGATGCCGATGCCATACTGATAGAACATCCCTGCCCGCTAAAGCAAATCTCTTCAATTCGCCCATCCTTTATGATCAAGTCCAATTTAATTTGGTCACCGCAGGTTGGATTTAATAGGCCGGCACTTTTCGTAGGATGTTCCAAATGTCCGTAATTTCTTGGCGACTGATTATGTTCTAGGATCTCCTCACGGTAAATATCATCAAGATTCATAATTTAAAGTACCTCCTTGCTGTCTTTATGGCATCCACAAGAGCATCAATGTCTTGACCACTGTTATATAGATAGAAGCTGGCACGGGCTGTAGATCCAACATCCAGCCAGCGCATCAAAGGCTGGGCACAATGATGCCCGGCGCGGATAGCTATCCCCTGTGCATCAAGAACCTGAGAGACATCATGGGAGTGTATTCCTGAAATGTTAAAGGCTACAACGCTGGTTCGTGGATAAGGCGGACCATATACTATGACTCCAGGTATCTCTTCTAACCTCTGATAGGTTTCTTGCGCAAGTTCCCGGCTGTGCTCCTCAATCCGGGACATGCCAATACCATTTAAGTAATCCACGGCGCTGCCAAGGCCAATAGCCCCAGCAATATGCGGTGTACCTCCCTCAAACTTTGCAGGGAGTTCGGCCCAGGTTGCATTCTCCCTGTCAACATATGCGATCATTTCCCCACCGAATATGACTGGATCGGAAGCCTCCAGTAAAGCTTCTTTGCCCCATAAAATACCTATTCCAGTAGGCCCCAGCATCTTATGGCCGGAAAAAGCAAGAAAATCTATTCCCAGGTTCTGAACATCTGTGGGCTGGTGCGGGACTGATTGAGCCCCGTCAACGACCATAATAGCTCCAACCTCGTGCGCCAGTTTGGCTACCTCAGCTATGGGATTTATAGTGCCCAATACATTTGACACCGCTGAAAGGGTCACAATTCTGGTTCTGTTGCTAATTTGTTTTTTTACGGATTCGATAGTAATTGCCCCATCTTTATTGAGATCAATGTATCGTAAATGCGCTCCCTTTCTCTTGGCTAACTGCTGCCATGGGATAATGTTGGAATGGTGCTCCATGGGGGAAAGGACAATTTCATCTCCTTCTTTCAAAAATTTATCTCCCCACGCCCGAGCAATAGTATTGAGGCTTTCGGTCGTTCCCCTGGTAAAAATTACTTCGCGGTAAGAATTGGCATGTATAAAACGTGCAATCTTTTCTCTGGCCTCTTGCATCGCTACCGTTGCTTCTTCTGCCAGAGTATGTACACTCCGCAAAACATTGGCATTGGTGTTTTCATAGTATTTGGTGATACAATCAATGACAGACTGTGGTTTTTGGGATGTTGCAGCTGAATCCAGATATACTAATCGATGTCCATTAATTTGCCGCTTGAGTATGGGAAAATCCTCTGTGATATCAACCAATGCTGTAATCATGCTTTTAACCCCATTTCGTTTTTAAGTAATATAACATTCATTTTCAGACCAACATTTAGCTTATTCCTAGTAAATACCCTGTAGTTAATACTTTTTATAAACTCATTTATGTAATATTTTTGTGTTCTATTCATAATTAAACTATAAAATATAGGTACTAAAGGGTTGTGTTAGATGCAATGTTGAGTATAGCTGGAATTCTATCCAATATGGTTATTTTCCTCTTCTGAATGGCTATTATAAGTCCTTCTCACTTTTCCAAGACCATTTCGAAGTATCTCTTCAGCCATGGTATAGGGGTCTTTGTCAAGAATTCCATTATTATATTCTATACTGTCAATATATTTGGAATACTTATTGTATATAGTTTCCATTACCACCATTTTCAGTTTTCTGTAATATTTCTCCCGGAAGTTTTTTTTGTCTAACTTTAATATGTGTGCAACAAACTCATCATAATTCTCGCCTGTTATGGAATTCAGCCCTATAACCGGTGTGGACAGTTTATTGCTCATATTAAGTGATTCCCTTATATCCTTAATTGCCAAGTACGACCCCTCTCGGTCTGTTTTATTTATTACAAAAATATCTCCTATTTCCATCATACCAGATTTAATTGCCTGTATTTCATCTCCGAGCCCGGGTGCAAGAATTACGCATGTTATATCTGCTATATTCATTATATCCACATCTGCCTGGCCTGACCCAACGGTTTCAAGTATGACAAAATCACTTCCAGATGCTTCCAGAATCTTTGTTATGTCCCATGTATATTCAGAAAGCCCGCCATTATACAGTCTGTTGGATACGCTTCTCATATATATTCCCCTTCTGGTGAGGGCAGCCTGCATCCTTATCCTGTTCCCAAGTATGGCCCCACCAGAGAACGGGCTGGCCGGGTCAATAGCAAGAACGGAAACCTTGCCGTGGTCTTCAAGCATTGGGGCAAGATTGCCTATTAAAGTACTTTTCCCCACTCCCGGCGGTCCTGTTATACCGATGATCTTGGCATTTCCGTATCTGTATATCCTGCTGATTATCTCCTTTCTAGATTCATAACCGGAATTCTCTACCAGTGATATGGATCTGGCAATGCTCCTGTAATCTCCTTTCAGAATGCCATCTGTTAGCCTATCAATATTCATTTTCCCTCAATTTCCTGATTTCCATTGCCCGTTTTTTTACATGGTTGATTATTACACTGAGGGGTGTTCCAGGGCCGAAGTTGCCTGTTATTCCCATTTTTTCAAGTGCAGGTTTGTCTTCGTCAGGTATTATTCCTCCACCTACTACAGCTATATCGTTTATTCCACGCTTTTTCAGGATTTCCATGACATTTCGGAATGCAGTCATATGCGCACCATTTAAAAGGCTCAGTGCAATTACATCCACATCCTCATTAACTGCTGTATCAACAACCTCTTCTGGGGTTGGCAGCAGCCCTGCGTATAAAACATCCATACCAGCATCCCTGAAGGCCTTGGCAAGAACAAATATGCCCCTGTCATGTCCGTCTATAGCAGGTTTGGCCAGTAGAATTTTTATCGGTGCCTCAGTATATTTTCGGTTCTTTCCATTGTCCAAAGATATCCCTCCCTATGTTTGATATTTCCTCAATTGTGCAGTAGTTTCTTACGCAATCCATGATATAAGGCATTAAATTTATACTTTCATCTTCCATTGCATTCCTCAGTTTTTTAAGTGATTCAGCAACCTTGTTTCCATCCCTTTTTCCCTTAACTTCCCTAAGCTGATTTATCTGCCCGTTTTCTGCTATGTCTGAAATTTTCAGGGTGTTAATTGGCTTTTCATCCTTATCCACATATCTGTTTACGCCTACTATTATATCATCATTATTCTCTATTCTCAATTGTTTTTTGTATGATGTATCTGCTATTTCTTTCTGTATGTATCCTGATTTTACCGCATTTAGTATTCCACCCATCTTTTCTATCTCGGAAAAATACTTGTAGGCTTCCACTTCCATATCACTTGTCAGCCTCTCCAGATAGTATGATCCCCCTAATGGGTCTATTATGTCGGTTATTCCAGTCTCTTCGGCAATTATCTGCTGTGTCCTCAATGCCACCTTAACCGCATCATCTGTTGGAAGAGCCCATGCCTCATCATATGAATTTGTATGCAAACTCTGTGTCCCTCCAAGGACTGCGGCCATTGCCTCTATTGTTGTTCTAACTATGTTGTTAAGTGGCTGTTGCCATGTAAGTGTGTAACCAGATGTCTGTGTATGGAATTTCAGTGCCATGCTCTTAGGATTTTTCGCGTGGTATTTTTCTTTCATTACAGTTGCCCATATTCTTCTTGCAGCCCTGAATTTAGCTATTTCTTCAAAGAAATTTATAGAGGAATTGAAGAAAAATGACATCCGTGGGGCGAAGTCATCAATGTTCAATCCTGCATTTATCCCCATTTCTATGTA
>JAKBQO010000106.1 GCA_021835185.1 Thermoplasmata archaeon | reverse complement strand
CGCCTTTCTTTCGTCTTCCATTTTTATGTCATCTTCACCAAGTTTAAGATCTTCGTCCACGTTTGATAATTTCATTACCTTTCCCGCGAAATAGAACGTTAAGGGGAATACTGCGAGATAGAATATTATAATTGCAATTCCAAGTGGAAACACAAGTGGTGATGTTGAGGCAGCCTGAGCAATTGTCATAGTACCGTAATGTTTTACACCGTCAACAACAAAACCTCCGGGCACAGGTGATCTTATTATGTATGGAACTCTGCCAACTTCGGCTGTGTACCATCCATCTTCCATGGTAAATACTCCCATTATTGCAACTGCTATCCCACCAAGGAGTGTGAACCTGTGGCTTAACGGGTCTTTCTTCCTGAAATACTGTACCACGACATAGAGCCAGTATAATCCCATTAAAACACCGAATCCTACCATAAGGTCAAGGGTATCGTGCACTACATAAGGTGGCCATACTCCGTAATCAGTAACGCCCTTATATGTCGTTAAAGGTATAAGCCCGGGTATAGACCCTTTGCCGAATGTTAAAGGAAATGCCAGCAATGACTGGGCATATGGAAATGAAGGAGCATATGCAAGCTTATGATTTATTAATACTCCGAATATATGCTCCGGTGCCATGGTAGCGAATGATGTCCCTATTGTGGCATGTAGGTCAAGTTCCAGTGCTGTGTATTTTATAGGTTCTATAACCATTAAAGTTGAAAGTTCATTTGAACCGGTTGCTCCTAAATATATGATATCCAGGATCATAAAAACTGCTGCGATATTTATTCCTCTCCGGTAGATCATTTTTTCAGACATGTTAGTTGTCTTCAAATATTTGTATATAAGATACCCGAGAATCATGGCTATACCGGCGTAGTATACAGCACCTGACATGTGCAGTTCCTCCGCTGCCGTCGAAGCGGTGATAAATGGAGCGAATGGATTAACGTTGGTTACTACTCCTTTGGTAACAAATTCAGAGACATTAAATCCATTAGGTGTATTCATCCATGCGTTTATTTCAGTAACTGTGAATGCAGATAGGTATGTGCCTATTGTAACTGCAAGGCTTAATCCCCAGTGTTCCCACCTGTTTTTGAAATCTTTCCAGAAATATACATACATTGGAAGGGCTATAGCCTCAAGCAGGAAAGAGAAAACTTCGACATAGAATGGCCCCATGGCCACTTCTCCAACCAGCTTCATAAAGGATGGCCAGAAGAGGAATAATTCCATAGCCATTACAGTTCCTGAAGCAGTTCCTACTGCAAAGAATATCACAAGAGCCTTTGAAAGTTTGTATGCAAGTGTATCATAATATTTATCCTTCTTTTTCAGTGCAAGGAATTCTGCTATAGTTACTGTTATTGCCAGACCCATACTCAGCGATACCAGCAAGATATGAGCGGATATAGTGTAAGCAAACATTGCACTATCCCAAACCGGGTATGATATGTTGAACATGTTTATCATTTTGCGATTACAAAATAATATTTAAAGTTAATTTAATTCACAAATTAACTAATTGTTATTAAAAAATCCTTGTTGTGATATTTTTATCACAAATATTGTAGTTTTTGATTCTTATAAAAAATATATTTTATATATTTAAACTATGGTAGGTTTAAATGGCTTAATTATATTTTTTTCTGCAGCCCTTTTATAATAGAGGTCCAGTGCCTTCCGGCCCTTTTCACCGAAATCTACCGAGAGTTCATTTACATACATTAAAATAAACTTTCTTTCAAGCTCAAAGTCATCGTATCTTGAATATTTCATTGCGTATTTTACCGCGTCAGTTTCGTGTTCAAATGCATATTTTATTGAGTTTTCAAAGTCCGCTTTGTATTTCAGTTTATCCTCTATGGGCATATCCTTGCGTATTGCATTAAATCCTAAGGGTATAGGGAGGTCCCCTGCATATTTTTTCCATTCATCGTAAAGGTTCAGAACAGGTACAAGCCCCTTATCCTGATAAGTCAACTGTTCATCATGTATAAGTATTCCAGCATCTACTTCATTTTCCATAATTGCGTTTACGATTTTATCAAAGCGTATCTCTTTTAATATGCCTGCTTCCGGTGCAAACATCCTGTACAGCAATTCTGCGGAAGTGTATTTTCCTGGGCTTGCTATAGTCTTTCCTTTCAGGTCAATATTTTTTTTGGCTATTACCTGTGGCCCATAACTTATACCAAAACTTGCTCCAGAAGTTGTCAGGTCATATTTATCAGAAACATGCATATATCCATTCGCAGATATTGCAGTGACGTCGTACTTTAAATCTACAGATTCCTTGTTCAGTGTTTCTATATCTTTTACTACCTGGTCATATTCAAATGATGTCTTGATTTTATGCTCAAACATGGCGTAAAACATAAAGGCGTCATCCGGATCCGGTGTGTGTGCTATCAACATTTTCATACCTGTCATATTACAATAAGGTTAAAAGTATTTTTTATAACACAAAATCTTTGGGGAATTTAAAATTCAGGAATGAAAAATTACCTCGTAGAAGGTTGCTATATAAATATGAATCTATGAAGCCATATGGTTTAAAATGAACAGAATGCCTCTATGTACTTAATCAAAAATAATAAAATAGTGTATTAAAGATTTAATACAAATTTATATCCATATTCTATTATACCGCTGTCCCCGTCCTGCCTGATTTTCCTGAAAACGGAATGTACCTTCTTCCCTATATCAACATCTGCGGGATCACAGTCCACTATCTGGGCAGTAATTACAGGGCCTTCTGACAACTTTATGAGCGCAAGTACATAGGGTACCTGCCTTTTAAAGCTTGGAGGTGCATCATGCACAACTGTGTAAGATATTACTTCTCCATTGCCACTGAATTTTACTTTTTCCATTTTTCCTATAGATTCCCTATGGCATACAGGGCATACATCCCTCGGTGGGAAATATGAATTCCCGCAATTTTTGCATTTAAATCCGATAAGATTGTATCTATACTCTGTTTCTCTCCAGATTCTCGATAACTCTGTCATTTTATTCACCCAGTATATGTATTATTGACGATGTCCCGGTTCCAGCCATATTATGCAGAAGTGCATATTTTGCATCCTTAATCTGGTTATCGCCTGCCTTGCCCTTTAACTGCCTGTATGCATCTACAGCCTGGCCAACACCAACGGCACCATATGGGTCACCCTTTGCTTTCAATCCGCCTGAGGGATTTACAGGAATGCTGCCATTAAGCTTTATTTCATCGTATACAAGATCTTTTGCTTTGCCCTTTTCTGCGAATCCAAGGTCTTCAAGTTCCAGCAAACCAAATATTGAAAATGAATCATGAACCTCCATAAATGATATATCGTTCCTTTTTATCCCAGATTTCCGCAATGCCTTTTCAACTGCAAGCTTTGTGGAGTTCAATGTGTATATAGATTTTCTAGAGCCAACAGAAAGATAGTCTTCTGCCACAGCTGAACTCAATATGCGTACTCCCTCGCGTTTGTTCTTCTTAATGAAGCTCTCGGAAGCCAGAACCACTGCAGCTGCACCATCGCTCATTGGAGAGCAATCCATCATATTCAGTGGGTCAGCAACTGCAGTTGAATTCATAGCCTGCTGTATGGTTAATTTATTCCTGAACTGTGCGTCCGGGTTTTTTGAACCATTAAGATGGTCGTTTACGGAAAACATTGATAGTGCTTCTTTCTCAACTCCAAAATCGTGCATATATTTCCTGGCTATAAGCGCTGCCATTGCTGCAGGCGTAGCCCCAAAAAAGGCTTCCCATTCCCGATCCAGAATGGATGACGATTTTTCAAGTATGTCACTTCCGTGTATATCTGTCATTTTTTCTACGCCACCAACTACAACTACGTCATATTCTCCAGATTTTATGGAGAGGTATGCGTCCCTCAACGCTGCGCCTCCGGAAGCTGTAGATGACTCTACTCTTAAGGAAGGTATTCCTTCAGCGGATAAACCTGAAAAGTCAGCGATCAGGGCACCTATATTTTCCTGCATGTTTATGATTCCGGCAAGTGAATTTGCACCATAAATTGCATCGATATCTTTTGAATAAATCCCTGCATCCTCAACTGCCTTCAATCCAGCTTCAACTGCCAGATTTCTCAACGATTTGTCCCATAATTCACCGAACTTTGTTTCACCTGCGCCGATAATATAAACTTCATTACTCAAGGCTATCACCCATAACCAGTATTTTCCTAAACTTTGTATATATGGCATAATCTATGAATTTCACATTTTCAATCATTTTTCTTACACCTGGAGCGTTTTCACGATGGTAATTTTTCATATTTTCTGTTATTGTTATATCAAAGGCATCGGAGCCTGCACCGGAACCAAATGATACTGCAAGAATCCTGTCACCCGGTTTTGCTTCATCCAGTATGGCTGATAGGCCGGTCATTGTAGAACCTGAATATGTATTCCCTATATAGGGTGTCAAAAGGCCAGTTTTATACTGTTCTTCTGTAAAATTAAGCATCTTTGCCGCCCTTGTGGGGAATTTTCCATTTGGCTGGTGAAATACAACATAATCATAATCGCTGCTTTTTGTTCCCATTCTTTCCATCATTGCCTTTGAGGCAGCTAAAACGTGCTTGAAGTATCCGGGATCGCCTGTAAACCTTTCTCCATGACGGGGATATGGTTCTCCTTCCCTCCTCCAGAAATCAGGGGTATCTGTTGATACTGACAATGTATCGTTTATTTCTGCAATTACATTATCCTTTCCGATAATCATTGCTGTTCCGCCCGCAGATGCACTGTATTCCAGAGCATCCCCTGGAGCACCCTGCGATGTATCTGACCCAATAGCAATGCCATATTTGATATAACCGGAATCAACCATTGCCTTAACATTCTGCATTCCGGCAGTACCTGCTTTGCATGCAAATTCATAATCTGCGGCAAAGTATTCAAGCGGCATCCCTATTGCAGCTGCCACTATGGTGGCTGTCGGTTTAACGGCATATGGATGTGACTCTGAACCAACATAAATAGCGCCAATATCTCCCGGATTTATATTTATTCTTTTAAGGGCATTTCTTGCCGCTTCCACAGAAATAGAAGCAACATCTTCATCCGGTGAAGGTACCGATTTGCTTAATATAAATAGATTATTCTTCATTTTTTCCGGATCGTCGCCCCATATCCTGGCAATTTCCTCTGGTTTTATCCTGTATATTGGAACATATGACCCGTAACTTACAATTCCAGACATAGTTGTATAGTATTATACTATATATAAAAATTCACGTTTAATATTTCGGCAATCGGTGTAATACCACATAAATTATTACCTGTGTAATTCTTCATATTTTAAAAGTTCTGTTGGTTTGCTGATTTCTCTCTACTGGAAAAGGTAAATTTAACGGCAAAAATTTGAAGTTTGCTAATTTTATATAAAATCATTTAAACCGAATTTCTGTAATATCCCAATATATTTAAGGGAAATTGGCGATCCTGCCATTTAAAAATGTTTATATATAATATATCATTGTTATATCATGGTAGCTATTGATGTTGGAGAAGTTATTTTAATTCTTGTACTGATTATAATTGTAGCAATTATACTATCGGGAATTCATATATTGAAGGAATGAGATCGGAA
>JAKBQO010000105.1 GCA_021835185.1 Thermoplasmata archaeon | reverse complement strand
AAATTCAGATTCACCCACCCGGGCTGAGGTATCGGATGTAACAAATGCCATACTTGATGATACTGATGCTGTTATGCTGTCTGAGGAAACTGCTATCGGAAAATATCCGGTAGAGGCTGTAACATATCTTTACGAGATTTCAAAATATGTAGAATCGCAATCCACATCTTTCCCGGAGCCGGAAAATTTTATGGTGGACCCCATAGCTTTCTCTGTTGCCAAGGGTGTGAAAATTATGTCAAATACCATTGATGTGAGTTCCATTATTGCAATGACAAGAACAGGCCATACAGCGAAAATATTGTCGGCAATCAGGCCTGTCAATGATATCTATGCTATCGTGCAAACTGAATGGCTTGCAAGGTCTATAAATCTCATGAGGGGCGTAATACCAGTTGTACTGCCGGAAGCACAGGCGAAGGAGGAAAATATATACGATATAATAAATAAAATAGCCCCGCTTGGATTGCTGAATCCAGGGGAAAAGGCCATCGTTGTATCAGGTTCTCCATCCCTATACCTTGGAGGTACAAATAACATCAGGGTTATTTCTATAGGGCGCTTCATTGGCAGGGGGTACCCTGCAGGGCACAACGTAACAGGAAAAATTGATACGGATGCTCCTGAAAACGGAAACATCATCCTTCTTGACAGATATGACAGCAATATCGATTATTCGAAATATAACGCAGCCATAATAAAATCCGATGTTACCAACAGGATAATAGACAAATTCCTGGATGCCGGAAAAACTCTGGTATATAATGCCGAACTGGTTAAACAGATAAACAAAAATACAACAATAAGCATAGATGCCGATACAGGCATCATCACAGAAATATAAATTTATAGATTATCAAAAAGGCTGTTGTTTATAGTATTTATGTAAAGTGCCTTCTTTGAATAATCAACATATACATTTTTTAACTTCAGATATTCGTTTATTCCATATTTGCTGCCTTCTCCTGCCTGACCTGTCATTCTAAATCCTGTATGGTAGCCCTGTGACGCTTCAGGCCCTGGCATGTTTATATAGAGTTCCCCGAATCTGATTTTCTCGGATGCCTCCAGCATGAGTTCAGGGTCTTCAGTGAACAGGTAAGATGCCAATCCAAACTTCGAATCGTTTGCTTTTCTATACATCTCATCTACCCCGGAAATCTTTTCAGTGCCTATAATAGGGCCAAATATCTCATCCTGGAATAATCCGGAATCCTGTGGAACGTTTTCTATTATGGTTGGTGCAAAGAAATACCCGTTTTTATACTTTCCCTGAAGGTCCGGAGTATTGCCGCCTGTGAGTATTTTATACCCGGAATCCTTTGCATTGTTTACTGTCTGTACCATCCCAGCCAGCGCGTTTTTATTTATCAGTGGCCCAACATCGGATGTATCCGGATCCCCTGTTGTCAATTTCTTTGTGATTGCGACAAACTTTGACATAAATTTGTCATATATATCTTCATGTATGTACAATCTCTCTGCAGCTATACACGATTGTCCAACATTGAGGTACTTTGCCCATATTAGGCTTTTCAATGCCCTTATCATATCAGCGTCCTTCCATACGATAAATGGGGCTTTTCCACCAAGTTCCAGAATTAATTTTGCCATATTTGAGGATGCATTTTGCATGATTTTTTGCCCGGTTGAAGTTGAACCTGTCATAGTTACCAGGCCGACCTTTTTATGGTTTACTATATAATCACCTATTTCAGATCCACGGCCTGTTACAAAGTTCAAAACTCCCTTGGGTATTCCTGCTTCTATAAATTTATTGACGATCCAGTTGGCAGTAAGCGGTGTATCTGAACTTGGCTTCAGTATAACGGTATTTCCTGTCAACAATGCCGGTGCAAGCTTTCTCACAACCATAGCTGCCGGGAAATTCCATGGCGTTATTGCAACCACTATGCCATATGGAACTTTATACTGGAATATTTTCCTTTTTGAACTGGACCCTTCCACTATATCTCCTGTTAGCTTCCTTTCAAATTCAGCGTAGTATTGAATCTGGTCAATAACACCATCAACTTCATCTATAGCCTCACGTTTTATTTTTCCAACTTCTAAAGTTAGCAGGTTTTCAAGCTCCCCTCTTTTCTGCGATATTAATTCTACTGCCTTATACAGGATTTTTGCCCTTTCCTGTGTTCCCATATCTGACCATGAGGGAAATGCGGATTCAGCGGAATCCATAGCTGCATCAATATCATCTTTAGTGGCAGCGGGAAATGTATCAAGAACTTCTCCAGTGCTCGGGTTGTACTTGTTTAACGTATTTCCATTTGATGATTCTTTCCATGTTCCATCAATATATATTTTCATAATAAACTATTAATACAATATATAAAAGCCTTGTTAATAGGGTGAAAATATATATAATTTAACCATGCCCGGACCGGTTCCCCGTATTTCAATAAATATAAATAGAAATTAATAATTCCATACAGTAAATTATTGGTGATTATTGATGAACGATGGAGATTTCATAGAATTAAGCTTTGAAATGCGTGCAGGGCAGGATAAAAAATTGATTTCAACTAGCAAGGAAGACTTAGCCAAACAGGAAAATATATTTGACGATAAGAAAAAGTACAAAAATGCAGTTATTGTTATTGGCACAGATGGCCTTTTCAAGGAAATTAACGATTCATTTAAGCAGGCAGAGCTCGGCAAAGAGTACGAGGTAACAGTCCCGGCAAAGGATGCATATGGCATGAGAGATACCAAAAACATTAAGGTTGTCCCCATGAGAGAATTCCAGAGAAATAAGATTAATCCTGAAATTGGAAAAGAAGTAAATATAAACAACAAAGTCGGCAGAATAATATCTGTTACTCCAGGCAGGGTTTTAATTGATTATAACCATGAGCTTGCTGGAAAAGACCTTTACTATAAGTACCAGATTAGCAAGGTTATCGACGATGTCAAGGGAAAAGTAAACGCAATAATAGATATGGACTATTCAGATTCAGATAATTTTGTGGTCGAAATAGAAAATGATTCTATAAGCATTCAGATTCCGGAAGAAGCAAAATTTGACGTTAACTGGATAGATTCCAAGTATAAAATCGTAAACGATATAAGGAAATACATGCCTGAGAAAGACGTAGTTGTAAAAGAACTTTATAAGAAAGAGGAGAAAAAAGAAGAAAAGAAGGAAGAAGCTCCTGCCGAGAACAAGGAGGAGAAAAAAGAAGATTCAAAGGAAAACCAGAAAGACAACGTCAAAGAAACACAATAAATGTTAGACCTTGATAAAATTATTTCTGTGGTTCTGGTTGAACCAAAATACCAGGGCAATATAGGGGCAGTTGCCAGATCAATGGCAAATAGTGGAATAAGCGATCTCAGGATAGTTAAAACCCCTATTGAAACAGAAGCTATTTACCGGTCTATGCATGGCCGTTATATTTTAGAAAATGCAAAAATTTTTAATTCTCTTAAGGAAGCTGTGAGTGGCTTTGAGATAATAGCAGGGACTTCAGATATTTCTAAATCCGGCGAAAAGTTCAGGAGAGTTCCAACCGGGCCTGAAGAGTTCTGGTCAACTAACGGGCTTACAGGGCAGAAAGTTGCCCTTGTATTTGGAAGGGAGGACAACGGTCTCAACTATGAAGAACTGGGAATGTGCAATTTTTTCCTGAAAATAATAGGGAACCCTGAATATCCTGTATACAATTTATCACATGCTGTTGCAATAATACTATATGAAATGATCAAGGCAAACTATTCATGCAATGCTACTATAACACATGACCTCATAGGGCGTGACAAAATTGATACACTTGCAGGAAGGCTTGAAGAATTGCTGGCTAAAATAGACTATAATGAACAGGAAATTGATACGCTCATGAATATGCTCAATCGCATAATAGCACGGGCAAATATAACTGATTCTGAATTTTTTAAAATAATGGGAATCATGCGCCAGACCATAAACAGATTGCAATAAATTGGTTTGGCAAACTTTATCATTAAATATAAGATAAAGAAAGGATTAAGATGCTTTCTGTTCATAAAAGAATAGATGAACTGCCAGTAAGCCCGTTTCTGCTAAAAATCACACTGCTTTCCTCAATGGGTATTTTCATGGATGGCTATGTGCTTTCAATTTACTCAATTGCCATACTTTATATGCGTGATTACTTCCACCTGGTTTCTGGAACGCCATTTTACGTTTATTACATTGCATTCATGGGTTCTTCCCTGTTTATAGGAATGTTCTTTGGAAGCATAATTCTCGGGAACCTCTCCGATAAGTATGGCAGGAAAAAAATATACGAATACGACTTGATTATAACAATGGTATTTCTCATTATGAGTGGCATTTCTACCAATATTCTTGAATTTATAATATTCGAAATTCTGGCAGGTGTGGGAATTGGCGCAGATTATCCAATAAGCTCATCAATTCAGGCAGAATTCTCGCCGAAAAACAAACGTGGCAAATTCCTTGTGTTTAACATATTTTCCTGGACAATCGGTGGTGTTGTCCTTCTGCTTGTGGCAATTCCTGTTATTCTCTACATTCCTGCAGCTATAAACTGGAGAATATTATACCTTACAGGTGCAATTATACCATTTTTCGTTATACTATCGCGGAGAAACCTGCCAGAGAGCCCATTCTGGCTTACAGGAAAAGGAAAAGACAGTGAGGCATTAAAATCATCCAATTACCTGGGCAAATCAGCAGGCATGGAAGTGGATGAACTTCCCGTTGTGGAAAGTGGGAATTCAAAAATCAGGGATTTATTCTCCAAAAAATATCTTTATTATACTATATTCGTCTCAGTTGCATGGTTTTCATACGATGTTTCCAGTTATGGCGTCTGGGAATATACCCCATCTGCTTTTGCTTATAGCAATTCCAACATTGTTATGGTTGTGCTCGCCACCCTCCTTGAGGAATTGCCAGTCTTTATAGGTTTTCTTATATGCATGTACTATGTTGAAAAAACCGGGAGGAAGAGCCTGGAGCTAATAGGTTTTGGCGGTGCCGCTGTTTCTCTTATTATCTTTGCTGCAGTATCAAATTTTATTGCCCTTGGAATACTTCTGACCTTCTTTGCCTTCGCAACAATGCACCTTTTCCATAATATGGGGCCAACAAACCTTACCTATGATTATCCTGTGGAGATATTCCCAACAAGGATCCGTGGAACTGCAATGGGTTTTGCCACATCAGTATCCAGAGTAGGTGCTATTGTCGGCACCATAGCATTTCCAATTATACTATTTACACTGCCATTTACATTTGTCCTGATTTTCCTTGTGGTGTTTGAAGTAATAGGTTTTTCCATTACTTTCCTGCTTGCACCGGAGACGAAGGGCAAAAGCCTTAATTGACCTTTTCCTGGCAGCATCTGCCTGTTTGCCGGCAATCAAGCATTGCCCCTGTCTTTCTTTGTAGCTCAGGCATTCAATAAATTTATTAATTAATTATCAATATAGCCCTATGTCGATCAAAGTAGAGAGAAAGACAAGCGTCTATTTAATAGATGTAATAAATAATTTGCTTGAAAGATCGAGGGAAAGCCAGAGCATATTCTGGCGTGATATTGCCTCTCGATTAAATTCTTCAAGAAACCATTACGCAGACGTGAACCTTGGGAAACTTGACAGGGTTGTTTCTGAG
>JAKBQO010000104.1 GCA_021835185.1 Thermoplasmata archaeon | reverse complement strand
AAAATAAACTATAGTGGATTATATTACGATCATGTCATACGATCTGCACTTACATTGAGAGGGCTATTTTATGACCCTACAGGAATGATGGTTGCAGCACCAACAACAAGCCTCCCTGAAATTATTGGTGGAGAACGAAACTGGGACTACAGGTATACCTGGATAAGGGATACTGCATATGTTGTAGAGGCACTTTCACTTATAGGGTTAAAGGACGTAGCTACAAAATTTCTCTATGATATCATGTCCATAGTTCAAAAGGATAAGAAGGTCAAAACTATATATCCGGTAAATGGGGATTCAAAACTGGAAGAGAAAATAGTAAATTTATCCGGGTATATGGATTCAATTCCTGTAAGGATAGGAAACGAAGCATCGGAGCAGTTGCAGATAGACCAGTACGGCTCCATAGTGAATGCTGTATTCAGGTTCCATGAGGCAGGTGGGCTTGTTACCACTTACCTGTGGGATTTTCTCATCGAAATACTGGATACACTGAAAGATATCTGGAAGCTGCCTGATTCCAGCATCTGGGAATTCAGGTCAGAACCAAAGCATTACCTGTATTCAAAATTAATATCATGGAGTGCATTTAACCGGGCAATAAAAATGGGCAGGGAACTGGGCTATAGTGCCCCATATAGAACATGGCATAAAATAAGGGAAGAGATAAAGAATGAAATAATGGAAAAGGGGTATAACCCGGATGTAAAAGCATTTACCCAGTATTACGGGAGTGACCAGATGGATGCATCGGTATTGAGAATGCCATTGACAGGCATTATTAGTGCCAAAGATCCGCGTTTTGTCTCCACTCTTGCCAGGGTTGAAGCGGAACTGAAAAATCCATGTGGAATGTTTATTAGATATCACAGCGATGATGGACTGAAAGGCCATGACAATGCATTTCTTTTACTGTCTTTCTGGTATGTTGAGGATTTGATATTATCAGGGCGTATTATGGAAGCAAAGGAAACATTTGAAAATATACTTGACCACTCTAACCACCTGATGCTTTTTTCTGAGGAAATTAATTTTAATGATTGCAGGGAGATGCTTGGCAATTTCCCGCAGGCAATTACCCATCTTGGGGTTATAAGGGCAGCAATAAAACTTGATGAAGCATTAAGGGGCAAATAGATATATTTAATAATGTTTTAATCAGGTAATGTATTATAAGAGTATGAAGAAGATACTTGTGGTTACCAGCCGTGCACCATTTTCATACCGGTATGCTCCGGGAGGTGATGTCAGGATATATAATGTAGGTGGAGTTGCCACAGCCCTCAGCACAATGCTTAAGGGAACCGGAGGCACTTGGGTATGCTGGGGCGATGGAAAGAATGACATGGCACACCAGGAGGAAACTACAGATGGGTATAAGATAGCAAGGGTATTCCTAAACAAAACTGAAAAATTCGGGTTTTACAATAGCTATTCCAACAGGGTTTTATGGCCATTATTCCACTATTTTAGAAACAATATACATTTTGACTCCACAGCTTTTAAGTATTATTATATTGCAAATGAAAAATTTGCAAAAAAAATAAAGGAAAATATAACGCCGGATACAATAATATGGGTGCATGACTACCAGCTTATGATGATCCCGTCAATATTGAGAACTATGGACATATCCAATTATATAATATTCTCATGGCACATCCCATGGATATCTCCTGAATTTTTCAGCATACTCCCCGAAGCAAAATTTCTCGCACAGAGCATTTCAAAATCTAATCTGGTAACATTTCATACCAGGCTGTATGAGAAGAATTTTTTCAATACTCTGGAGTACCATGAAATAAAAGTTAAAAATAGATTAAAAACTCTTGCAATTCCCCTGGGGATCGATAAAAATTTTTTTCACCTGTCTAAAACCATGGCAATTAAACCAAAAAAAGAAAAAGCATCAATTATATTTTCAATAGACCGCCTTGATTATACAAAAGGGCTTCTACAGAGGGTAAAGGCTATTGAGAAGATTCTCAGTTACAGAAAGGACCTTATAGGGAAATTAGTATATTTAATGAACGTTACACCAAGCCGTACAGGCATTCCAGAATATGATGAAATTAAAGAGCAACTGGAGATGGAAGTGGGAAGGGTAAACGGTCTTTACAGTACAACTTCATGGGTGCCTATAATTTACATATACAGGAAAATATCACAGAAATATCTGGTTTCATTATATGCACGAAGTGACATAGCATTGATTACCCCATTAATGGATGGTTTAAACCTTGTTTCCAAAGAGTTTGTAGCAACTACGGATAAGGGTGTGCTTATACTATCAAAATTCGCCGGGGCTGCGGAATATATGGACGGAGCGTTGATAGTAAACCCTAATAATATAAATGAACTGGCAAGTGCCATAGTAAGGGCAATGGAAATGGATGGAGAGGAAAAAATGTCACGGCTCAAAAGGATGAAAAAGGATGTATATGTAAAGAACAGTAACTGGTGGTATAAGAGGATATTAACAACAGCAGAAAGGCAATGGCATGTATCAGGAGAATAAAATTATACATAGAATAGAAAAAATAATTTCCATGGAACCACAGTTATTTCTTGATTATGACGGAACACTGGTCCCGATTATCAAGAATCCAGAAATTAACCAGGCAGATTATGACCTGCTTAAACTAATCTCGCATTTAGATTCCCGTTTTGAAATGTATATAGTTACAGGAAGGGAGGTTAGTGACATAATCCGTTTTCTCGGGGAATATAATATTATAGGCCTTCATGGTTCAGTATTTCATATAGATGGCCAGACGATAAATATTCCAGAATTCGCTCCATATGTAGAACTATTCAATCAAATATATCAGAATACGGTATATATTCAGGAAAAGTTTCATGGATTGAGGATATACAATAAAACAGGTAGCATCCTTTTTCATATGGGCAATATTAAAAATCAGCGTTCCCGTGAAACTGTACATAAAATTATTAATTTCCTTGCATTCCGTTACAATATTGAATTATACACAGGAATAGACATAATAGAATTGAGAATTCCACACATTAATAAGGGTACCGCAATTAAGCAGATAAGGAACCTTAACCGGCCTGCAATAATAATAGGTGATGACAGGACAGATGAAGATTCTTTTATTGCCAATCAGGATGCAATAACCATAAAGATTGGAGATGGAGATACACATGCCAGATTTGCTATTCCCTATGAACGCGTTAGGCCATTATTATGGGAGTTGTTAAAAATTTTATAGTTGTGATATGCATATAAAAATAAACAGTTTCAGTTGCCCTTATATGTCTGAAAATCCATGAAGTCTACCACTTCCAACCCTGTAAAATTGAGCCCATACAGTTTTTCAGCCCTGGACGAGTCAATACTGTAATCAAGGTTTTGCCCCAGGTAAGATTTTATGAATGGGCAAGGTTCGTCGCGTATTGAATAGTATAATTTCCTCCCAAATTCATAAAGTGTCATTGTTTCTTCTCCTGCTATATTAATAATACCCCTGTCCATATCTCTCATGGCTTTATAAACGCCAATAGAAAGATCAGAATTGAGCACAGGATTTATAATTATGTCATTATTAAGTTTTATGGGCATTTTACTCCTTATTGCAGCCAGTATATCGGTATAAATGTTGTAGGTACATTTTCCATATGTCATGCCTCTCCTTATTATAAGATAATGTTCGTTGCCCTTTGCCAATTCTTCCGCCTTCAATTTTGCCTTGCCATATTCTGTTTCTGGAATGGTTGCACTCTCTTCATTTTTTATGGCACTTGATGAGGAATACACAAGCTGATTTGACAGGAGTATTTTCTTGCCATTTTGAAATTTTTCATTTATGAGCCCCTGGATCCCGTAGTTCATTTCAATATAATTTTTATTTTTTGAATAAAATGGTATATCAAAATTATTGATAATAAAATCATAATCATCATGCAGTTCCATTAAGGATTCAGCAAATTTTTCAATGCCTTTCAATGGGAATAATGACTGAATTTTGTTGGCGTCTCCGTAGTCTTTGGCAAATCTAAAGCCAAAACTTTCGTCCCCATCCAGAATAAGAATTTTTGACATATTACTATAAATGTCATCAAAGCATATAAGTGTGAATATACTTTATAAATAAATATTTTTGTAATATATAATTATCAGGTAAATATTTATATATTATTCTGTAATATCTTGAAACTAATATGGAAAAAAAGAACGTTAGTTTTATTTATCTGGCTATTACGCTTATGATCATGACCTTCTCCATGAGGGCAACAAATAATATGATCATTACAACAGTGCCATTACTTGCGAAGATTGATCTTGGATTCTCCAGCTTCTTTGTTGGTATAATATCAGCAGTTATCTACCTGTTTACATTTACAGTGACATTTTACGTTAACCCGCGTATCAACGCTAGACTCAGAAGGCAGTTGTTCATAGGGGCAAACTTTGCAATACTGTTTTCGCTCATAGCATATTATTTCACAAATGGAATAGCTATATGGGGAATATCAGCACTTGCCGGGCTCGCGTACGGAATTATGATGCCGAATCTCATTACCTCCTCAACCCTGTTAAAGGATCAGAAAGAGCGCGAGAGGCTTATCTCCTTATATTCAGTGGGATTGAGCCTTAGCCTTATACTCGGGCCGACTATAGAAGATTACATATTGACATTTGTGAGCTACAGGGATGTATTTCTTTTATTCATACCAATAGTTATTGCAGGAGTTATAGTCTCAACCATGATAAAATTCCCGCACACAAAAAATGAAACCAGGGCAAATGTGATGAAAAATGATGGTTTGAGGGCCAGCTTACTAACTATAACGACCTATAACATACCATTTGCAGCCCTTAGCATTTTCCTTACACTGTACGCTATAGCACGCTTTCACGTTTCAGGTGCAGTTGCTTATTCCCCCTATATATATTTCTTCTCCATTTCATTCCTGACAAGGATACTGCTAACAATACACCCGTTAAAACACATAAAACTTCCACTTTTATTTTCTATAATGATTACGGGTTTTGCACTGATAATGTTTCCATTCCTTACTACATTTACATCGTTCCTGCTGTTGATGATGTTGCTGGGCATACCACATGGCTCAATATTTCCCATGTCGACTATTATGATTGCAAGAGGAACCAGTGTAGAACAGAGAAGTGCTGCAAACTCCTATTTCATGGCGTATAATAATATCCTGTTCATGGTCATCCCGCTGGCATTCGGTTATATTGTTAAGTTCATAGGATACGAATATTCGTTCCTTATACTTATAGCACCTGTAATATTGTCTGCCGTTGCCCTCTTCAAGATATATGGTTCTAATACCACCATATTTATTTCAAATCTTAAGAAGGTGCCGCCCAATGCAATTTCCGGGAAGAAAAATGACCTGTGAATTAAATTATTTTGAACATTTTTATATTTTTCAATACAGTTAAATCTATTAACAATATTATTACTGGATTTTAATGATAAAATCCAGCGACTCACTCGAAGATTTATTTAAGAAACTAAATACTTCAAAAGCAGGGCTTTCAGACAACGAAGCAAGTTCAAGACTTCACACCTATGGTTATAATGAGGTTTCGGAGAAGAAAGAGAGTTCTATACTAAAGTTTTTAAAAAAATTCTGGACACCAATTTCCTGGATGCTGGAGCTTACAAT
>JAKBQO010000103.1 GCA_021835185.1 Thermoplasmata archaeon | reverse complement strand
AGGTGCCATCGCTAGAATAATTATCTACTATGTAAACAGATTTTTCAATTTTTATGCCTATTATAGAATTCAGAGATTGAAGTACACGTTTTCTGGAGTTATAAACAGTTCCGTATATATACAGCATAAAAAGAGGATAATTATAATATATATAAATCTGAAGTCAGGATTAACATAACTTTTTAAATTCTTTGACTATATCCAAAAAATTGCCAGACAAAGAAGAAACATTCGGTTCTGGAGTCGCTCTCCAATATGGTGCAGTAGCTTCAATGTTCTTGTCGTCCACCGTATTTTATTTTCTCATAGCACATTTGCTTTCAACCACGTTAGTAGGTTCAATTTCCCTTCTCTATGCTATAATGAACATTGCTGGAGTTGCTTTTGTCCTGGGTTTTTCCCAGGGGCTGGAGCATTTTATATCATACCATATTTCAAGGGGAAACTATAGAAATGTAAGGGCAATGATACGAAGAATCGGAATATTTGCAATAATTTCCTCTATTGCAGCAATGACTATTATATATTTTATATCGCCATTTATTGCAATAACACTGTTTCATTCAGACTTTTATGTGGAATTCATCAGATTAATAGGAATAGCCATCTCAGCATTTATCTTCAGGGACCTTTTTTCATCTATTATTCTTGGATTGAAGCGTTACCGCACCTATTCATTGAGCTACATATTTGTAAATATATTTTCTTATTTCTTTCCAATACTATTGCTACTTTATTCCGGAAAGGCAATTTATGTAATAATAGGAATAGCCATCGCGGGATTAGTAAATGCCGTAATTTTTATAATTATGGTCTTGAGAATTTATCTCCATCTGGAAAGAACCTTGAATTCTGAAACCATTGATCCTTTCAAAACACTATTTATTTACTCATTTCCACTATTCTTCGCGTCAATTATGACAACAGGTGCAAATTATCTTGACAGAATAGTAGTATCTTATTTTCTAAATTTATCTTTTATTGGAATATACAACTTTGCACTGGTTATCAGCAGTGCAGCAACTGTTTTCATAATGCCCATTTCTAATATGTTGATACCGAGATTGTCATCTTATTTCTCACTGGATGATATTAGAGGATTTAAGAGAAGTATCAGGATGTTGCTTAATATAGCTTCACTTGTATATATTCCGGCTGCAATGGGAATAGCCGCCATGTCAAGGATTACACTTTATAACTTTGCAGGGAAAAATTATACTATAGCATACATTCCCATCATTATAATAATGATCGCAACATCTTTATTTGTGGGGTCAGTGATACTGGCTTCAGGAATAAAAAGTGTCCGGAAAACAAGAATATTTTTATTATCATCCGGCCTTGCACTTTTAACAAATTTAATATTCTCAATAGTTTTGATTCCAAGATTTTCCATTATTGGTGCTTCCATAGCATACTCATCCATGACCATTGTTAACTTTATAGTTATATATGTCTATGCAAGGAAATTTAATATTTCCAATTACGATATTAGAACTATAGGCAAGATATGGGGGTCTTCATTGATCATGTTTTCTATTTTATTTTATCTGCAAAGTATATTCAGTTATAATATACCCCTGGAAATTTTATACATATTCCTGGGTATAATCATATATACTCTGGAACTGAAACTTTTCAGGGTTATAAAGCCAGATGAACGTGATTTCCTCTTCACTATAATTCCAGAAAGATTCCGGAAAATGAGGGATATGCTAAAATATATTTCATCCTGATTTTACACAGACTTTCGGATAATATATATCATAAGCCTGAAAATATCTGAATTGGCAATATTTATAATTAGACTACAAATATCCTTTTCATGGTAGATGCCTCTGTTGTAATATTTGATTATGATAGAAAGAATTTCATTAAAGATATTGTTAAGTCCATTGCCGTTAATATAGGCGATAAGAATATTGAAATTTTAGTAATTAAGAGTTACGAGGATCCAGAAATAGATAATTTTTTAAAAGACAATAACATTAGATTTTTTACATTATTGGACCACAAAAAACAGAGCGATTACATTAAATGCGCAGTGAAGGAGTCTCTGGGAGAAATCTTGATGTTTCACGATGATGACGATCAATTTATAGATGAAAAAGTAAGTTATGTATACAATTTATTCTGCCAGCATGAGGATCTTGGATATTACCATAATAATTTTGATACCATAGACCAGGAAGGCAATGCTGTCTATAACAGAAATTATAAAACACCTAAGTTTGTATCGTTATACATTAAAAATTCTGAAAAAACACTGTATTTTAATAAAAAAATTGAATTATTAAACTATATCAGACCTGATTTTAATGCTACTTCTATCTGTATAAGAAAATCTATTATTACAAACTTTCAGAAAAACTTTGAATTCAATGTAAGGCCAGACACATTTTTACTGATTATGGCATTGCTCTCTGATCTATCACTTTTTTTCGATAGTAAAGTACTGACACATTACAGGTTATACGCAGATAACGTGAGTACTTCTTACAATGCCCCCGTGACTAAAATGCGCAATACATTCATGAGAGCTTTCTCGGAAGGAATTAGAATTTTCTGCTATTACTCAAATTTTTTAGAAAATACGTCATATTCAAGTTACATGAAATTACGTATAATTAATCTTAAACTGGCCTACAATTTCTGGGCACTGAAGAGAAAATATAAAATTATACGTTCGGAATTAAAAATAATTTTAAAGGCAGATCTGCTACATGAATCGGCATACTATATAATATCTATATTGCCGGGCAGATTGAAATTATTGGTTATGAAGTTTGCCTATAAGGCCATTAAAGATTGAATTTAGAAACAAACCGTTTTTCATTTTTTTATGTTTAACATAGTGTTGCACTATTAATACATGTAAATCTTTAACCAAAGTAAAATTTTTAGTACTTATTATTTTTATAGAAGTATGTAATAATATCTTATGACGAAAACAATTGAACTGAGGGTATATGGTATGACATGCGACGATTGTGCGAAGCATGTTTCCAGCGGTTTGAAGAATCTCAACGGTGTAAAGGAAGTCTCCGTTTCGCTTAAAGATGGCATTGCACATATCAGAGCTACTGATACAGCTAATTCCAATGATCTCATAAAACTGGACGTCTTTAAGGGCCAGTACAGGGCACAGGTAAGGAGTGTTAAAAATGACTGAATATGATCTAGCCATTATAGGCTGGGGTGCAGCGGGTTTTGCAGCGGCTATAAAAGCAAGCGAATTAACATCTAACCAGATGAAAATAGCTTTGATCGGGACAGGCGAATTAGGTGGTACCTGTGTAAACGTTGGTTGCGTTCCATCAAAGTTTTTAATAGAGGCATCAAAGAATTATAAGGAGGCTAAAAGTCCGGCATACGCCGGGATAACGTCTTCTGCGACCCTTGATTTTTCAGAATTTATGGAATCCTTGAATCAATTTGTTTCCGGAGAAAGGGAGACTAAATATACCAGCGTAATGAAAAATTTTGAGAATATTGATCTGATAGAAGGTCTTGCAAAGTTCATTGATAATGATACTATATCGGTAAACAACACAGAACTCAAGGCCACTAATTTTATTATAGCAACGGGCTCAAGGACATTTATACCGGAGGTCAGGGGGCTGACAGATTATTATACCAGTGATACAGTGTGGAAAATGAGAAAACTACCTGGAAAGTTAGCTGTCATCGGTTCCGGAGAAGTGGCACTTGAACTGGCATACGCCTTTTCAAATTTCGGATCAGAAGTTCATATATTTAACAGGTCTAACAGGATACTGAAAGGGTTTGATGATGATGTCAACAGCCAGCTGATGGCTGCTCTAAAATCTAATGGTATAGTGTTCCACCTTGGAGTTAATTTCTATGAAATTAAGAATGAGGAGGGAAAAAAGGATATAGTTACATGGACAGGGACATTTGGCGATTTCGATGAAATCATTGTAGCTACCGGAAGGATGCCCAACATCGATGGATTGGACCTCAGGGCAGGAGGGATTACAGCAGACAATGGTATTGTTGTTAACCCCGATTTTAGAACAACAAATCCGAAAATATATGCAGCAGGGGACTGTGTAAGGCAATCCCTTAAGCTTGAAACACTTGCAGGAAAGGAGGGCGTAATAGCTGTAGAAAATATTCTTGGAGGGGATAGAAGGATCAATATGCAGGAAGTTCCCTGGGTAGTTTTCACTGAACCAAATGTTGCATCAGTTGGTTACACGGAAGCAGAACTGAAAAAGAAACACATAGAATACGATGTACGCACAGTAGAATTGAAAAATGTGGTAAAAGCAAATATTCTCAACAGTTATACTGGAATTGCCAAAATAATATCCGGAAAGGACAAAAAAATTCTTGGTATCCATGTAATAGCACCCATGGCAGCTGAATTCATAACAGAAGGTGTATACCTTATTAAAAATGGTTTAACCTACGACGATCTTATAGACACTATACACGTATTCCCTACTGTGGCAGAGTCAATTAAAATCACAGGCCAGGCATTTATAAGGGATATATCAAAGATGAGCTGCTGTATGGATTGATATACTAACTTTTTTTGTTATGGGAAATCTTATATTAACATTTTTAATAACTAGTTATAAATGTCACACGAAAAATTAATTGGAAATATTGTCAGTAAGTTAAAAAAAGACCCGTACCTTCTGTGGATTTTCATTGTATCACTGGTATTCTCAATACTCTTTACAGTTTATTCATCAATGGCATTTAATCTTGTAGAGATGAGCGGCTGGGATATGGGCATTTATATGCAGGCATTGTCCTCAGGCATTTCCGGGCATCTTTTCTATTCGGCACTTGTTCCGGGGAGTTACCTTGCCGAGCATTTCTCACCTATTCTCTTCATCTTATTGATTCCGTACTATTTATTCCCATCAGCGTATACCCTTATTGTACTACAGTCATTTGCCATAGGATTTTCAACACTTGTGCTTTATCTGCTTTCTAAAGAAATACTTCAAAAGATAGAAATTATTAAAACAGGAAAATGGCTCAATGCTTCAACAATCTCATTTATAATATCGATGGCATATATTATGTCTCCGTTGACAGAAAGCCCGGTTTTTTTTGATTTTCATTTAATGGTTTTTCTCCCTCTTTTCTTCTTTCTTGCCATCTATTCATTTATGAAGAAGCAATATATACTTAACATCATATTCCTGGCTTTGATAGTATCGCTCCATTCAACCTTTGTATCAATTGCATTGATGGCAATATTGTTTGAAATATTCCTGAACAGGACATTTATGATAACTAGTATTCATTCACCGGTCAGAAGTTCTATTTATTTTTTTATTTCCCTTGCGATTTTAGGGCCTTATTTTATACTTGCAGGAATTTTAAAAGGTGATATTGCGGGAGTACCAGCCTCAGTATTGCGTATACATGTTAGTGGGTCGGTAGGGCCCACAGCTCTGGTTATTGATACCTTTACCAATCCTGCACTTATCCTGCACCTCCTCGTACAGAATTATATTTTAAAACTTACATTATTATTTTTCGCATTCGGCGGATTTGCATTTTTATTCGTAAGGTATCCAGCATCCATATTAACATTTATACCTTACATTATTTATTCTATGTTTTCTACTTACCCCTCATATTATACGATAGGCTATCAATATACTATGATGTTCATTCCCATGGTGGCTGTAAGCGGGGCGATAGGAATAT
>JAKBQO010000102.1 GCA_021835185.1 Thermoplasmata archaeon | reverse complement strand
ATAAAGTATCCTCAAACTCAACAGGATGGACAAACTATTCACTGCATGATAAGACTGTAAATATACTGAATTTAAATGCAAGCAACGCGGCATTTCTGTCTAACCTGTCTGTACATGCTGGCTCGTATAATCTGATAAAGATATACATCAAAAATGTAACTATATATGTAAATACGTCTGTAACAAGTTTATTTGGAGCAAACGCAACAGTTAGCTTGCATCTGGCACATGATTTTGCTCTTGTGGTTCTTGTACATCCAGTGACAGTATCTGCACATTCAACTACAAGCATAGTAACAGATTTTAACCTCTCCAACAACATACATGTATCAAGCCATACATTTAGTATGAGCGCAACAGTAGATGTTGTTTCTTAATTTTTATAAATTTTTTATTTCATTGAAATACACAAAAACTTTATTTTAATTATTTACTTCTGAAAAGATGAATCCTTTTGAAAAAGCAAATATAGGTGGAGCAGAAATTAAAAACAGATTTGTCATGGCACCCATGATTTCTAACCTTTGCAATCCAGATGGAACTACAGATGAAAATCATATTAGATACCTGGAGGAAAGGGCCCGTGGTGGCTTCGGGCTCATAATCACTGAATACGCTTATGTAGATGACTCCAATGGAAAAGGCTCGCCAAACGAAATGGGAATATTTTCCAGGTCACAATTGCCAAAACTGTCAAGATTAACGGAAAGAATACATTCAGCAGGTTCAAAAATATTTGTCCAGCTTGTACATTCCGGGGGAAAGGCGAATCCACATTATAACACCGGTAAAATATTCGCTCCTTCCAGCGTTGATTATATCGGAAGTATACCTGAAGAAATGACAAAAGATGATATAAAAAAAGTGGAGGAGAAGTTTGTAAACGCTGCTGAACTTGCATACCGGGCTGGATTTGATGGAATAGAACTCCATGGTGCGCACGGGTACCTTCTTCAGGAATTTATTTCACCGGCACTGAATAAAAGGACTGATGAATATGGCGGTTCTGTAGAAAACCGGATAAGGATAATAAATGAGATTTCCAGTGCTATAAAATCAAAACTCAATATGCCTTTAGGAATCAGGCTAAGCCTCTATGAGGATGACGAGGATGGGTATGATGCTGATTACGGAATAGATGTGGCATCCAGGCTGGAAAATATGGACTATGTGCATTTTTCTTCCGGGAGGTTTGCACCACCGGGGTCTTCTGCCTCTTTCTACTATGACAACGTGCATATAGGTGCAAAGCTTAAGAAAAAACTTGATAAAAATACAATGCTTGTAGGTTCCATAAGATCCATGGAAGATATAGAAAAAGCTTTAACCGTTTCTGATTTTGTTGTACTGGGCAGGCAGGCCCTTGCAGATCCATATACGCCTGTAAAAATTAAAATGAAAATGCCATACAGGGTATGCATAAGATGCAACCAGGCATGCAGAAATCTGGCCAACGCAGAAGTTAGATGTACCATTAATCCGTACACAGGAATTGAAGAGACAATACAACCTGGCAGGAAATACCATGGTGAAATTGCTATAGTTGGTTCTGGAATAAAAGGGCTGGAAGCAGCCTTATACTCTGCAAACAAAGGCTTCAAACCTATTATATATGAAGAATCAAGCTTTGGAGGGCAATTCAACGAAATAATTGATAAATACAAAAAACGTGATTTTACGCCACTGATAGAGTATTACAGGTCAATGCTTGAAAAGTATGGAATAGAAATAAGGCACGAATCCTCAAATACAGGAATATTTTGCCTTCCTGATAAGGTATATCCTGATATTCTGGATATGGGGGATGTATCAATTGATACGAATATATACAGATATTTCGATGATGCCCTGAGAATAGCTGAAAAAAATAAGGTTATTATGAGCAATAATTCCCTTAATAGCCTTGAGAGGTCAAGGGTAACCGGGTACCGGAGGCTAGCAGAGAAAGCAGGAATAGAATTCAAAGATATGGATCACTATGATTTCAAGTTATATGACAGCAGCCAGTACGATATACTTGAGGCCATGAAAAGCGGTAGAAGGGTTATTGAAAACTATATTCTCGAAAACGAAACAGAATTCCTGTAAAAATTTAAACCATCTAAATTTTTATTAGTGTCATATTAATGATGAATCATGAAAGTTGCAGTTATAATGGGAAGCAGGTCAGATTTTCCCGTAATGCAGGACGCAGTTAATGAGTTAAAAAATTTTGGCATTGAAGTGGAATACAGGATTGTATCCGCACACAGGACGCCGGAATTTATGCTGGAATATGCCAGTAATGCCATAAATAATCATATAGAAGTTATTATAGCTGGAGCAGGCGGAGCTGCACATTTGCCAGGCATGGTGGCTTCAATGACAACGTTGCCAGTTATCGGGGTTCCGGTGCAATCAAAGGCATTGAACGGCATTGATTCTCTTCTCTCAATAGTGCAGATGCCCCCAGGAGTTCCTGTAGCTACAGTGTCCATCAATGGAGCGAGGAACGCTGCCCTCCTTGCAGTAAGGATTCTTTCAATAAAATATCCTAAAATAAAGGAAATGCTGCAGGCATTTATAGACAACCAGCGGGATACCGTTTTAGGTGATAAACTATGAAAGTTGGAATTATTGGTTCCGGGCAACTCGGATATATGATGATAAACACTATGAGAAGATACCCCATAGAATTTTATGTGATAGATGATAATAAAGGCCCATCCGCTTTTATTGCCGATAAATTCTTTGATGTTTCACAGTATAAAGAATTTGTTGATTCCTGTGATTATGTAACCTATGAATTCGAACACATAGATAAAAATATACTGGAATATGCAGATAGCAAAGGAAAATTAAGGCCTTCTATTAAGGCGGTTGAGCTTAAACAGGACAGGTCACTTGAAAAGAAATACCTGAAAGATCATGGATTTCCCATCGCAGATTACGAATATGCCGAAACTTACAGGGATGCATTCAATAAGGCAAAAAATTTTGGCAAAGCAGTAATAAAAAGTTGCAAGGGTGGCTATGATGGGAAAAATCAATATTTTATTGATAACAGTTCCAGATTTGAAGAACATCCGGATATTCCGTACGTGGTGGAAAAATTTATTGATTATAAATATGAAGCTTCTATTATAGCGGTCCGGGATGCAAATGGCAAATTTTACCATTTTGAACCCTCCTTTAATTACAACCAGAATGGAATACTAATTTACAATATCTCCCCCATAGGCAACACCATTGAGATGATCGATATTGCGAAAAAACTTATGGATTCCCTGGAATATATAGGTGTCATGGGAATAGAATATTACGTGGTGGATGGAAAAGTTATAATCAATGAGTACGCACCACGGGTTCATAACACAGGCCACCATACTTTAACCGGCAGTTCTATTTCCCAGTTTGAAGAACATATACTGGCTGTTGCTGGAATGAATATAGTCCGGCCTGATCTGTTTGTGCCCTCCGGAATTGTAAACATTATAGGAACTGATATTAAAGAAAAGATAGGGCCGGTATTAAACCTCGGGAATACAAATATTTACTGGTACCATAAAAATGAGGTGCGGGGAAAGAGAAAAATGGGACATGTAAATGTATATGGCGAATCATACAATGCCGTTGAACAAAAAATAAGAGAAATAATAGAAATACTGTACGGAGATAGACTTGAAGATTTTATTCAATAATTTCAAGAATAATTTTCTTTATTAAAGCAACATTACGGCCTTTACTCCTCTGGCTTTTTTAATGCCGTTAAGCACATCTCCTGTTATGGTATTTGTTGTGACAATAATTGCACGCGGATTGTCCACGAGGTCAGGGTCATCGGCTATGAACTGCCTTACTGATATGCCACTCTCGGCAAGTACATTCATTACGCCTGCTATAATACCGGGCATAGATGCATCCGTAGGGATAATTTCAATCACCCCGAATCCCATCTTTGAGCCAGAATTTTCAAAATTTGACATGGGCTCAAGATTGCTGAAAAAATCAAAAAGCTCAGGGTCATTTATAATTTTCTGGATCATATTGACAATTACCCTTCGATCAACATGGAAAGCCCGGGCTATTGAATTTGGCTTAATCTCAATTGATTCACAGAATAACTTCGGCTCATCATATAGAATTTTTACCGATATGCCTATTTTAAGCATTTTTTGCACCACTTTCTTTTCCGCCGGGTAATTATCGAATACCTTGTTTATGTAGTCCCACATAAAAGCTTAATGTAAATGAAGTATTTAAAAATACAATATAAAATATTAATTTTTCAAAGTAAATTATTAATTTTTATCTTCACTGGGAAGAATATTTTTTAACTAAATTTACAAAAACGTCATAATTTTCCGGTTTGTGGACATTTAAATTAGAGTTTTTCATAGTGTTAGCTACGAATTCCACAGGGAATTGCATGGGTAAATGTTCCACAACAAATTTTGCTGCCTCTTCGGGCTTTTCTTTTAATAGTTTAATGCCCAGATTATACGCATCAACAAATTCCTTCTCGTTATTGTATACAGTTGCTCCGCAACTTCCCGGGATATTTACATTTATCTTCTTCATGTATTCTTCTATGCTCACGCCTGAATTATCAATAGCGGGCACGACTACGGTATCTACCTTATTGGAATTCAGTGCTCCCATCAGGTCACTCATATTTTCAAAATATTCTATTTCCACATCCTTTTTGGATTCACCAACGTATGCACGGAAGAGAATATCAGCGGCTCCACCCTTTCTGGTCATCCCTACCTTATATCCAAGTTTAGGGGCAACCCTTGATAGCCCATTTATGGTTACATAGTCTATTGGCAATCCACTCTTCACGAGAGAGACAGTTGAATCCAGAACAACATCAGGCTTATCATTGCCTATTTCTGAAGATTTTTTGAATTCTATATCGATATCTTTACGTTCCATCATTGCTGCTACCAGAGGGTAGCAAACCGGTCCAGGTGCTGCTATAACTTTCATACCATTAAATTGCAACAATATTAATTAAGTTGCTGTCAATTTAATGGATAAAAATAAAATAAATATTATAAACAAAATTCCAGCAGCATCTTTACTTATTGTTATTAATCTATTTTATATAATTTAATTAAATTATTAAATATTTCATAGTTGCCAGCAAGGATTTTGCTATTTTTTATTATTTCTTCTATTATTTTTCTTCTGCCTTTTGCCATTTCGTATATCTAATTTATTGTGAAAACACGCGGTTCTATATCAATTGGCATATGAGGGTCCATGAATTCTATTTCACTTCTGGTTGAATCTGTAATTATTATAACATCGGCATCTGAAAATGGAGTACAATCTCCTCTGGCAAGAGAACCAATCAATATTGTAAGCAATGAACCTTTTTTGATTGAATTATTTCCATATTCAATGAGTTTTTCAAAGATAAAGGGATAATTAATCTCGAATGTTTTTGCTGCAGAATTCAAATATTTCCTTTGCATAATTTAAACACCTCTTTGCGTCTTCTATTGAATAGTACTCAAATGGCGAGCCTTCACTGTAATAATCGGGGTATCTTGAACCTATATACACTCTATCGAGCTCCATTGCTCTGGCAATTATATTATTATCAATATTGAATTCCGTTAGTTGCGATAACATCCTTGATACGGACTGGCTCCATATTTCCTTATTTATTGAATGGTACAAGGCTATCACTGCTTTCTCAGCAGATTGCTGGGATGCAAAGCAAG
>JAKBQO010000101.1 GCA_021835185.1 Thermoplasmata archaeon | reverse complement strand
CTCTCTGCCTTTTCCATGTGCCATTCTCATGAACTGCGAGAACTATATACTCCGCAATTTCACGGTCTATATTGATGCCGAATCTTTCCCTTATCTTAATCTGCCATACTGGAACCAGAACTACCGGAATATCACGCAGGGTGTTACTCCTTGCTTTTTCTATTAATCGGTTAATATTGCTTTGGTCTGACATCCGGCTTTCATTCATAACGTCTATATAAACATTTCATCTTTTGCCATTATAATGATATTCAGCATTATGAATAAAATCAATTGCTTGAATTATTATTACAATTTTATTTCCATCATTATTTCATATATCTGTATACATTTGCAGCATATGGAGCTAATTTCTTCCGGATCAAGCATTTCACAGAAAGAGGGCGTACGGCATAATCATGCTGCTAAATTAATATAATTACTGCAGGCAAGTAATGGCATAAAAACACCACCATTAACTCACTCATTAAAGACAATTTCCAGAATATATATTAGTTTTCCTTAGCACCTAATATATTTATTTAGGATTAACATACATATGAGAAGTAAATGTCCGGTAAAATAGCTTTATACATTGAATACTCCAAACCACGGGTATGGTGGCTTCTTGTTTTTATTGGCTTTGGTGGGGCTATACTGGCGATTAATCATTTTTCATTAACAAATATATTGATGGTAATTGTTGCAATTGTTGCTATAACAGCAGGGTCTATGGGCGCAGAAGGCTTAACCAATTATATAGACCTTGAAATGGATACGACAATGGAAAGAACCAGAAACAGGCCGCTTCCAAGTGGAAAGATCACAAGAAGGGGGGCACTCATATTCGGTTATTCACTTGCCATATTTTCTGTATTAACCCTACTTGTATTTGGAAGGTTTATAGCATCACTTTTCATGGCAATTGGCATAGTAGATAATGTTTTTATTTACAGCTACCTTCTCAAGAAGATTTCATCATACAGTATAATTTACGGAGGTTTTTCAGGAGCTTTTCCGGTACTTATAGGCTGGTATGCGGTGACATCCACTTTTTCCTGGCTTCCGTGGGTATTGTTCCTCCTGGTCATGTTCTGGATTCCGGTACATGTCTGGAGCCTCGCCTATAGATACAGGGAGGACTATAAAAAAGCTAATGTGCCTATGTTCCCCGTTACCCACTCAGACAGGTCAACCGCTATTGCAATCTCATTTTCATCCCTGTTGCTGATAGTATTTTCACTGACACCATATTTTCTGGGGCTTTACAATCTGGTATATCTAATACCGGTTGCAATTCTATCGATTCCAATAATAATATTCTCATATAATTTTATAAAAAAACCTGATAGAAAGACATCTTTCCGGCTATTTGTCTATACTGCCCCCTATCTTACATTTGTATTTATTCTTGTTATAATATTGAATCTGTTGCGTGTATTAAATTTATTCCGTTTTTTCTGATTGTGCTAATCAAAAAATTAATAATAAATGAATTACTTAATATAAAATCATAGAATACATATACAGTGGAATTCAATTGTATAATGCAAAATATGACAGAGGTAATTAAATGGAACAGGTTAATGACATAGTATTTCCGGGCGACGTGATAGCAAAGGAGGAAGAATACCTCTCAGGTAGAAATACACAGGATATAGACGGAAATATCATAGCCACCGCTTTCGGAAAAGTATCAAGGGATGACAAATCACTTGTAATATCCGTTGATACACAAAAACAGGCAGTAGTTATAAGAAGATATGATATTGTATATGGAAAAATAATAAAAATTCTTAACAAGGAAGCAGTAATACTTGTTTCTGGAGTTGATAAGGGAAAGGCAATAGTCCCTGTGGCCACGGAAGCAAGGCTAAAATTGCCAATTCCAAACAAAACAATGTATTCCCATATTGTTACACTTGGAGACATATTAAGGGCAAAAATAGTAAGCACAAGGCCACTTTATGCCACTATATTTGAATCCGGGCTTGGTGTACTTAAGGGCAGATGTACCGTATGCAGGAGTGAACTCATTGCAGATAATGGGAAACTGTATTGCAAAAATTGTGGCAGAATAGAGCAGAGGAAAATTGCCCCGGATTATGGCAATATAAATATATCAGGTGTTAATTATGAAAGAAGCCGATAAAACAAAAAATGTTCAGGAGCTTTCAAGAGAAGTTAAAGATATGAGAAAGGAAATAGATAGCATGAAAGAGCTTCTGGGCGGATTGATAAAGGTCATGATGGATCATGATGACCAGTTTAGCGACGAAGATGAATATAATTAGGTGAATAAAATGGCAACATTACCGATGAAAATGCTTGAAGAAAATTTAAATAAAAAAGTTACGCTCTTATTGAAGGACAACAGGTCACTTGTAGGGATACTTGCAGGGTATGATGAGTACATGAATATGACGCTGGATGATGCAGAGGAAAATGGTGAAGTCCAGAGAAAAATTGGAAAAGTCATTATACGTGGAAGCAACGTGGTAAGAATTACCACAAAATAATTTCTAAAGTATATATAATCTGTTTTAATAACACCCTATGTCTGAAAAGATAAACGATAAGCAATATGTAATGGGATTTACATGGACAGGGTACAGAAATGGCAGAAGATTCCCACTTTTAATTAACACATTTTCAAATGATTATAAAAACGATAAGGATAGTATAGAAATTCTAGGGGAGAAATTTTCCAGGAAGATATATTATCCATCTTTCCTCGGCGGTGAAAAAGTTATCGAAGGAAATGAAATGGTTATAATATACAATGGCCTGGAACTTATACAGAGGCCAGCCCGCCTTATTGCATTTATAATGGAATTAAGGAAGAAGTACGGATTTAAAAAAATGTTTTATCTGCAGGGAATTTCTGACCCTTATCTACTGCCTGTACTATCATATTTAGGAATCAATATTTTTGATGACCTGTATATAAGGAAAGAAAGCCAGGAGAATTTAAAATATACTGTTGCTGGAAAAACACAGGTTGATTATAATCCGCTGGAAGAAAATATAAAATTCGCTGAATCCATCCTGGACTCAATTTTTCTGGCTACCAGGGATGGCACATTGCGTGAAATTGTTGAAAAAATTGCAATATCAGGGAAAGCCCTTGAAATTTTAAGAATAGCAGATACAAAATATTATAATGAGTTTTCCCAGGTATTTCCTTCAAGGACCCCATATATCCAGGCTAATTCAATCGAATCATTAAACAGGCCTGATATAGCTTATTACAGGAATAAAATAGCAGAATATACAAAACCGGAACACAGGAACATTGCACTTCTGCTCCCCTGCTCAGCAAAAAAGCCATATTCAGATTCAAAAACCCATAAAAAAATACTTGCAGGCATCTGGCAATATAGACGATATCTCCATGAGCTGATAGTAACATCACCTGTCGGGCTTGTGCCACGTGAACTAGAAAACGGTTATCCTGCAAGATTTTATGATATCCCGGTAATCGGCACATGGTATGAGGATGAAAAAGTCATGATGAAAAACCTCATTTCCAGTTATATAAAGAAAAATAATTATTCAGAAATAATAGCATACATACCGGAAGACCTGGATTTTATCCGGGAATCACTTCCGGAAAACTCAAAGATAATAGAGGGAAGGGTTACTGATGATGGCAACATTGCGAAACTGGCATCCGTTTTAAAGGATACAATAACGGGTGATAGTGAGTATGCAAAGAAGCTGGACGATTACCGGGCAATATTGAGATTTCAGTTTGGTGAATGGATCATGCCATACCTTTCCAAGATAAAGCTGATAAATAGCTTTCATCAGGATATGCTTGTTGAAGATGGCAAAATACTTTTTGTGTATAACGAATCTATTGGCCGTTTTTCAATTACCCATGAATCGGGCAAATTTTTCATGGAGAACAATAAGTTTAATGTTTCAATTGAAGATTTTAACCCCACATCCAGTGTATACGCTATGGGAATACGCGACGCCACCACGGACATAAAGGCCTTCGATGAGGTGGTAATGACATATGGAAATGAATTGCGTGGCACCGGGACGGCATTAATGCCATCAAGGGCTATGGTAGATATGGATCATGGAGCTGCTGTAAAGGTCCGGTCAGGAGTTAAAAAGTAATATTTATTCTTAATAAAGGATTATTAATAATATTGAAATTATCCCCTATGAGTATTCTGATCAGGAATGGAACAATAATCACTGAAAACGACAACAGAGATATCCTGCACGCCAACATACTTGTAGATGGCAATAAAATAACATATATTGGCAGTGAAGAACCTCCACATGACAATGAAATAGATGCCACTGGCAAAGTTATCCTGCCCGGGTTCATAAATACCCACACACATGTGGGGATGAGTGGATTTAAGGGTTTGCTTGATGATATGGTTCTTTCTGAATTTCTTGATAAAACATCAAAACTTGATTCACAGAGGACTGAAGAGGGAATATACAATTCAAGCCTGCTGGGCATGAATGAAATGATCAACTCCGGAATTACATCATTTGTTGATTTATATTATTCTGAGGATGTAATTGAGAAAGCAGTAGAAAAAACCGGGATGCGCGGCTTTCTTGCCTGGGCAACCCTCGATCAGGAGTTTACTACACAGAAAGGAGACCCCGTTAAAAATGCAGAATCTTTCATAAAGAAAAAGCATCCTGACACAGTTACCCCCATGGCAGGAATTCAGGGCATATATGTTTCATCAGATGAGAACTATTTCCGTGTGAAAGAACTTTCTGAAAAGTACAATGTTATGGTGCACACACACCTTTCAGAAACCAGAAAGGAGGTATATGATTTTGTAAAAACCCATAATGAGAGGCCTGTAGAGCATCTGGGTTCCATAGGTTTCCTGTCTGATAAGCTCATTGCTGCACACTGTGTATGGATTACATTAAACGAAATCAAACTGCTTTCAAAATATAATACATCTGTTTCATGGAATTCTATAAGCAATGCCAAACTGGCATCCGGCGGAATAGCACCTGTTCCTGAATTGCTTTCCAACAGCGTTAATATCTCTCTTGGTACAGATAGTTCAGGAAGCAATAACTCATTAAACATGTTCGAAGAAATGAAATATTCAGCAATATCAATTAACAATGACCGGTGGTCAGCTGATACGGTAAAATCACAGCAGATACTGGATATGGCAACCAGGAACGCAGGCATGGCATTGCACGCACCAATCGGAATAATAAAAGAAGGATACCTTGCAGACCTTATTGTGCTTGATATGGAGCAATACAATACAATGCCATATACAGATTCTAACATAGTGAATAACATTGTATTTTCGGCAAATTCCGGGAATGTGGAACAGGTAATGGTAAACGGAAAAATAATCATGAAGAAGGATTCTAGCAAAACAGGAGTGTCTTTTTTCAGTGGATTAAATTATTTATAATTCCGGTCATACGGAACTATTTTCAAAATCTTAAAAGTATATAGAACCCTGCAAAGCAGGCCAGTTATTTATACTATTTACCTGCATTAATTGTAAATATATAACGGGTGGTGATGAAAACCCTATTATCTACCAAATAAAACACATGAGGCGCAGCTTTTAATTCTTTCTACTTTATTTCCATATCAGAATGCAATGCTAAATAACCATATGGATATAAAAATATATAAAGGCTTAAAATATTAACCAAAGGATAAGATATGAGCTGGACAGAAGCTGAAGTTAGGGAATTAAAAGTAGGAAGAT
>JAKBQO010000100.1 GCA_021835185.1 Thermoplasmata archaeon | reverse complement strand
CCAAGAAGTTGACTGCCCCAGAGAATATATGGTTTACACAGAATGGAAGGACCGTGACTCATTCAAGAATTTTATTGAAATGAAAGCATTCAAGGACACTACCGCCTATGGAAAAACAATCCTTGAGGGTACTCCAAGAAACAGGGTTTTTGGTGAATCCAATGAGCAAACTTATTAAATCATTTCAAATATAGCCTCATGGAAATATCTTTCAAGGGGGGCAGCATAATATCCGATGAAAACTATGCTGGCATATTTTCATATGATGATAGGATCAAAAAATACAGGGCACCTGCATACCGTTATGCTGATATAATAAAAAAAGAGGGCATTACGGACAGGGTTTTTGCTAATAAGAAACTTGAAATATCATCAGAAATAAAACTCAGGCCCTATCAGAAAAAATCCCTTGAAATGTGGGAGAGGAATAATTATTCTGGAACAATAGTATTACCCACTGCGGCTGGCAAAACTATACTGGGCATATATGCAATAACCATGCTAAAGGTCCCCACAATCATTCTGGCACCTACAATAGAGCTCATTATACAATGGAGGCAAAAATTGAAGGATCTCCTGAATATGGATATAGGTCAGATAGGTGGAGGAGAAAAAGAAATAAAAGACATTTCTGTATCCACATATGATTCCGCATATTTAATGGCAGAAAGCCTTGGAAACCGTTTCAAGTTCATAATAGCCGACGAAGTTCACCATATGGCTTCGGAAAGCTATCTGCAGATAGCGAAGTTTTATGCATCTCCATACAGACTGGGGCTTACTGCAACATATGAGAGGGACGACATGCTCCATGAAGTGCTTGAAAAGTATATGGGAGGAAAAGTCTTTGAACTGGGATATGAAGAATTGAATGATTTTATTTCAAATTACAAGATAGTGAGGATACCAATAGACCTCAGTGAGGAAGCTGAGAAAGAATATGAGAAAAATCATGAAATATTCTTATCTTATCTGAAAAAAAGAAACATAAAGCTAAATGGGAATATGGATTTTGAACATTTGATTATGACCTCATGGAATCCGGAGGGAAAGGAGGCACTCATGGCATGGAGGCGGTCAAGGGAAATTGCATTCAATGCAGAGAGGAAGGTGGAATATCTTAAATACTTACTGAGCAAGCATGCAGGTGAAAAAATAATAATATTTTCAGAGGACACTTCCACTGCATATACAATATCAAGGGAATTCCTCGTGCCAGCCCTGACATACATGACTTCTGGAAAAGAACGGAAAAAATATCTGGAAATGTTTAAATCCGGTGAAATTACGGTGCTGGCCACATCCAGGATTCTGGATGAGGGTGTTGATGTCCCTGATGCTTCCATAGCAATAATTATGAGTGGATCTGGAAGCACAAGGCAGTTCAGGCAGAGATTGGGTAGAATACTCCGGCCTTCCGAGGGGAAAGACAGCTATCTATATGAGCTGGTGTCCTCAGGTACAACGGAGTATGGAACTTCAAGGAGGAGGAGAAAGGGTGTTCCCGTCGGACTTAATGATAGTACGTAAGCTCAAATCGGGGCTTATATTCCCAGTTTTTCTGTCAGATGAAAACAGCGATTATATTGAAAAAGTGAAATCAGTCTTTAATAGCAATTTGGGCAACAACAGGGAAACCATATCAAAGGCACTTAAGGAAGTTGAGCTAAATTCTGGAAGCGCCAAGACTGTAAAAGCCCTTTCACTGTTGTTTTTCAGGAATTCTATGTTTGAGCCACCAGTTGATGTCGATGCACCAGCACTGCGGGAGGACGTTTTCAAGGCTGCCAGGATACCGCCAGTAAGTGAGGAGAAAAAACGCAAAATTCTGAAGCCTGTGGAAGCAAAATACGGCTTAAGCATGGAAGAAATAGTCAACGGGCTTTATGCCGACAAGGAAAGCGAGATGATCCTTCGCCAGGTATACTCTGCAAAAACTATAGAAATTGCAAGGAGATACAACCTTGAACAGCTTGAGACCATAATGATGAGGTGTCGCATACTGCATATTACCGAATCATCAGACTGGAGTTATACAATAACGTCAATAAAAAGACTGGGGCTGTTGTTCAATGCACGGACAGAGGGAGGTGCACTGCAGTCAGTTGACATCACTGGGCCCCTTGAAATGTTTGAAACCACAGAACGTTATGGGTCAAGATTTTCACAGCTCATACGTAAAATTAGCATGCTGGAAAAATGGGAAATAGAAGCAGATATAAAGATTAAGGATAAATTTGAAAAAACAGTAAAGATATACAGGCTTAAGCTCAGCGACGCTATTTCCTACTATCTCCCCGAAGCCCCAAAAAAGGAAATGACAAACTATGATTTTGTCAAAAAGGCTGAGCCTGTAATAATCGGTGGGAATGTTTATTTCCCTGACTATAAAATGAAGGTAGGAAACAGAGATGTGTACATAAACATAACAGGCAAAACATATTTCAAGCAGGATAATGAAATCAAGAAAAATCTAAAGGGCACGGCAAACTGGGAAAATGTTTACATTATGAGGCAGAAAGACAAAAAAATAAGGGGAGAGATAGCCTTTTATGAAGACATAGATTTTCCTGCACTGAAATCTATTTTGGAGGAAAAATATTCCACAAAAAAGACTTTGAACAAAGAACTTGATGACAATTCAATAGACTCAATTAAAAGGGAACTGGATAAACTATATCCGGAAACCGAAAAAATGTTTGATTATGTTGAAAGCCAGGGACTTATACCGGAACGTGTACTGCCTGCCCTTGGCTATAAATTGAAATGGCGTGGGCTGGATATCATTGTAACGAAAAATGATTAAATATAATTCCATAATTTGTCCTGCCATAGATCGTATTCCTCTGTGAGTTCTTTTATGCCTACCTTTTCAAAACCTTCCTTTCCAGATTCTTTTTCATATTCATTCATCAAGGTATTATAATCTGTTTTGCCGAGTTCGTCAAATTTCTTTCTAATTCTCTTCTTGTTTTCGGGATGCAAATCCGACAGTTTTTCGCCTCTGTATAGAACCCTGTAATATTTTTCTTTGTCGAGTGTAACGTGAAAAATCCTCCATGTGATATCCATATGCTCCACACTCTTGAAATAATTCCCTGTTAGATTCCCTAGAGCCATGACAACATCGCTCTCCTTGTCATTGTTAAGCTGAAACGCTATTTCTACTCCTTTCATCAATAAATATATCGTATTACTATAATTATATTGTGGGAGCTCGTTCATGCCAAGGCATAGATGGTTCTAGTTTCACTGACAGAACTTGCATTGATATAGGGTCTTATACTTATCCTTTCAGTGTAGAGGTATTATCTCTATCAGGCTTGAATTCCCTGTGCTCCACAGATACTTTTAATTTTTTGAATTTCTATGTTCTTATACCATAATGAATACCATTTAATGTAGAATTATAATAAAGTTCATAATTCAAATAACTGACACGAAGCAGGAAAGAAAATTAGATAGAAAAATTAAAGAATAGTCTTCCTTTTATAGTCAATTACCTACATATTTATGTTAAGGAATTCTAGATACCACATTATAAATAAGGACCAAAACACGGATTGGTGGCAAACATATAAGAAAATATAGACCTCTAGATAAATCCGCATGACCTCATTTTTTAGTTATTAGGATTATAATTATACAAGTGTATACAATCAGATTACCGAGAGTTTGCTACAAATTTAATATATATAAAATACGACGAAATTCCAACAACCAGATATGTAATAATAGCAATTAATAGATTGTTAGTTATTGCAAATATAATAATGCCTATAAAATTTAAAGTTACGAAATAAGGTACAAATATTAGGAAATATGATCTTTTGAATTTATAATATTTTCGTGCCTCAAATTTTTCCTGCACATTTTCAAAATTCAACTTATTTCTATAATATAAAAACAGTATAATTAGTAATCCCAACATTAAAATAAAAAATGTTTTTGCCAAGATATTATTGGAAATGATAATATCTCCTATCAACGCAATTAAAAAGAAGGCAAACGAAATTAATAATCCTTCCATTTTTCTTTTAATTGTAATTCCTGTATACATTTTAATCACCAATTACATTGGGATAGCAATAGTGCCTCTGTTCCATAAATTGCTGCCATTCCCCATAAAAACCAGAATATCCCAATACCTGAAATTATTGCTGCACCGGCGCCAATAACGGTCATTGCTAGAAGCATAAGTGCGAGTATACAATAATGATTATAATCTATTGCAATCCCTATCGTTTTATCTATCTCTATATTCTTTACACTGTTATTCGTTGATTTTAACATATTACCCATTGCCGATGCAATATACGAATATTCTATGCCGAACCTATCTAACGTCTTATTACTGGAATACATATAATTAAATGATATTAATTTTATACTATTTAGATAATTTCTAACAACTATTAAATTTTCACTTATCACTTACTCTTTCGAAAGAATTTCAATTAATTTCTGTTTAGATTGATAGGAAGTGGCTTTTTCTTATGCTCTTTTCTTAATATTTTTCCCTTTTCTGTCGCTTTCTTGATAGCTCACGCTATTATCCCCTTATTTTTCATCCTTATCACGCAGATCATGTTATGGCCAAGGCACATGAACATGTTCTTGACCCTCACTCTAGGAACTGTTGTAACGAATACGTGACCTCCATGGAATATTCCCTTTATAACAGAATACGGTCTCTCACCCCTGGATCTTTTCCTTGTTATCCTGAGATTCCTGCGGATGCTTTCCACTGGCAGCTTGTGTCCCCTGGCAGCCTTATCCATGGCTGCATCTATTCCCCTTCCTTCAACGCCAAAGTAACCCTTGTCCTTGTAATTCACGATGCCAGGAATGGATAGATCGATCTGCGAGTCATGCACTGATGCAGTGGTCGTTGCATAGTTCAGTATCATGTCATTGTCTGAATCCTGTATTGTGTGGAGCTTGTACCCGAAATGGGATCTTTTGTTCTTCACTGTCCAGGTACCGTCCTTGGATCTCCTTGTCTTTGCGTTCTTCCGCTCCTCCTCCCTTGCCTTCTTCTTTTGTTCAATCTCAATTTTCCTTGCAGTCTTTGCCTCCCTCTTTGATGTTTTCTCTTCATTATGATCCGATTCTGAAGGTTCCTTCACCGGGTTCTGATCCAAATAGATTGGTATTGTTCCGTCACCTTTCCTGTGCTTTCCATGGCCTGGATCCGATTCGATGAAAGTGGCGTCCTGAATTGTACCTTTCTTTATTGTAATGCCCTTCTCTTTGAACTGTTTCCATATCTCCTTCCAGATCTTCTTGTCCTTGTGATTATTGGAGAGCCTTTCGCGAAAGAGCCATATGGTTCTTGCATCCGGTACCGATTCAGGATAATCCAGGAAGTTCATGAAATCCAGGCGATTGTGTATCTCCTTCTCAATGGACTCATCAACTATGCCATATATGGACTGAAGGAATAGTATCTTGACCATGAGTATGGGATCATAATTTGACCTTCCACCCTTCTCTGTGTTATTAATATATAAGTCATTGAGTAAAGGCCTGATCCTTTCCCAGTCTACGATCGTCTTCATGTCAGAAAGCCTGTCGCCGAATCTTTTCAGCTGATCATATTTCTCCCGGAGACCGTAATTCATTATGTCCATGCATATTGATCGCGATTGCATGAATAAAGGTTTCGCTTGCAAACGTAGTAAATTATGGGATAAATTGAATATTTTAAATCAACCTGGTT
>JAKBQO010000099.1 GCA_021835185.1 Thermoplasmata archaeon | reverse complement strand
GACCCGGCTTTATTTCTTCTTGATGAACCGCTGAGCAATTTAGATGCCAGGGTAAGGTACACTTCTAGGCAGGAGCTAAAAAGATTGCAGAGAGAGTTAAATTATACATTCATTTATGTAACACATGATCAACTTGAAGCATCTAACCTGGCCGATAGAGTAGCTGTATTGCATAATGGTGTTATTGAACAGATAGGTAGATATGATGAATTATATGAAAAACCTGTTACAAGATGGGTTGGTGATTTTATCGGAACGTATCCAATGAATTTTATTGATGGGGATATACTCGGTTACCCTGGCAAAACAGTAGGATTCAGATCTATATGGGCGAAACCGGGAGATAAGATAAAAGCCAAAGTAAACCTTATTGAAAATGCTGAGGGGAATTATTATATACATTGCAATATCAATGATACCAATATTGTCATTAGAACAAAGGAAAAGTATGCTATTGGTGATGATATTTACTTTGATCTTATTAAATTCAATATATACAAGGATAATTTGCTCGAAGATGTTGTTGTGCCTGAAGATTATAACTCCGAACCCTCATGAAATTTATTGTCTATTACATTTAAAAACATACCAATTGTCCATGCCTGTATTTCGCACGGACTAATATATAGATCTTTATAAGGTATGATATTATTATTTATATCAACTGAATAATATTCTAGTGGCTCCTTTAAACTGATTACTGCATTTAATAGATTAACTCGTAATTTTTCAGCTTCAATGCTGAAACCTGATCTTTTTAACCCTTCCATTATTATCCAGTTATCATTTGGCCATATACTTCCGGTCTGGTATTTAAATGGATTAAATATGTTATCATTCGTCGCTACAGTTCTTATTCCATATGAAGTCATCATATTTTTTCCGAATAGTGTTTCGACAACCATCTTTTTTTTGTGTGAATCGATAATATCTGTTATTAGAAGATGCCCGGGTCCAGATGTTATATTTTTCAATGCGTTTATGGTACCATTCGATATCGAAATTGCTGGAGAATAATATTTAATACTATCAATCCAAAAGAATTTATTTATATTATTTCTTAAATAACTGAGTTTATCATCTATGATTTTATGCAATTTACTAAAAGGAAAAATTTCATTAAAAAGCCTTAAAGCTTCATAAGTATAGGCCTGTACTTCAATAAGCGCAATATCGCCTGATAATTTGCTATATAAATCCCAGGACCCATCCATCCATCCCATTGATGCTAATTTATTGTGGATTTCCATGGTGTTATATGTAAGGAAACCTGTACTTTCAGATTTATTTAGTAACCATATTACTGCCTTTTCAATTGATTTTATAATAGAAGACAAATACATTTCAGAATGTTTTTTCATAAACAATATTGCTGAAATAATAAAAAGAGGTGTACTATCAACAGAAAAAAATATGGGTTTATTTAAAACTACCCACGATTCTTTATCAGGATTTGAAATATATGTATTTGAATTGGAGAGCTCATGGAGGATTTTACCCGGTTCCTCACCGGTGGCTATATTGTAAGAGTTCCCCTGATATTTGCTTAAAACTTCCAGAGAGTGCTTTAAAAAATCGGGGTACAAATATGATAATTGCAATGATGATATTAGAGAATCTCTGCCAAATAATTCCATAAATCGCGGATAACCGGCATAGGGATAACCATCAACTGATTGAATTTTATTTAATTCGTTTAATAGTGAACTTCTTATTTCCTCCAATTCCTTTTCCATATTCTATAAATGTATATTCATTATTTAAATTTTTAATATATTATATATAAATATTATTAAATTTCAGAATTCAGATATATTATACAAAAATAAAAACTTTAGATAAAAAGATAAAAAATTAAAAATATTTAAGCAGTTATAGGATGATAAACACCCTGTTCATAGTTATCTGCCACGGTTATGTTGTAGCTGCTTACTAAATGATTGAACATATCCTGATTCTCAGTACTCAGCGTATGTGCAATTGTTGAATAATTCTGTGAATTTCCATCTGTAATTATTGTTGTCCACGCATTATCCATTAATATCTGCCATTCTGAAATCCATGGTACCGGGTCCCTTATAAAGACTCCCTCAGAGATAGCTTTTATTGATACGTTAAGTACTGAGTTATTTCCTGTTAGAGCAGAAGTATTCATACCAATTGTTTTCAGGTCTACGGAACCTGGCCACTGATAATCCATCATTGCATACTTGTCAGATGCTAAACCTTTGTATGTTGCCCAGTATGATGTTTTGTATTCTGGACTGAAATAGGCGCTTAAGTTATACATAGCATACATTGCTTTTACATCGTTTGTGGAATTAAATGTTACCGGATTTCCCCCAAACTGGACAATCCACTGATATAATTCAGTAGCAGTACTGGCTCCACCATGCCCCTGCATATTTATCATTCCTCTGCCATATTTTTTATCCAAGGCCTTTGCATCACTCAAAAGAGCGGTGTAATTCTGTGGTTCATGAGTTATTCCTATTGAGTTCAATGCTGTCATATCTATCCATACTAGTGGCGTGTTAATTAACTGTGTTATAAATGGAACGCTATTATATATAGACAATTCAGTTTCTGTTAAGTTTGTAACTGTAGGAATTACATTTGCCGGTATTAATTGTTTATAACCTGTCATATTTGCGAGATAAGATGCACCTTGATATGAACCGCTTGCCAGTGTACCTACATCGAGATTATCTATAGTCATTACAATCGGCGTTGTCCTAGATGATGATCTATCTGTTTCTACCTGGGTTACAATATCTGTAGCTAATTCGTTCGTAGCTTTAATCTTGATATTTGGATATTTTGTTTCAAAGTTCGATATGATTTTTTCTGTTGTTTTATAATCTGATGGTGAAAGGCTATTGAAGTATGTTATTTGAACAGTGGCGTTTGATTTGCTATATATTGAAGGCACATCAGTTCCAGTTACGTTATGCGAACTTATCGGTATAAATCCAGTTGCCTGTTCACATGTATACTGCACTTCTGGCGAAAGCATATAAGCGACAAATTGATCCATTGCAGCTATATTACTAGAGTTAAGGTTCGGGTTATATGCTTCAGCAATAACGCAACCACCGAGTAAATGCTCAGAATTGTTTGCACCCGCCGGTCCCGGGTACACTGCAAGCGTCTGTTCTTTTACGGGTTGAGGAGCTAAATAGTGGTATGCTACCCCAATTGCAACTCCTATAACCACCACAGCAACAACTATTGCCAAAATCTTTTTGGTATTATTAGTTTTGCCTGGTATTTCCTCTTGTTCAGGATTTTTCATGAAAATATTATATATATGAAATATATAAATGTTTTTATAGTGCCAGTAAGTCTCATATCAAAAATATACTATTTCGATTAATGTTTAAGTTTCCGTTATTCAGTATATAATACTTTGTAATAATGAGAAAATATAATTGTATACATATAAAAAGTGAAATAGAGTAAGTTAATGCAACAAACAATATATATTATGGAATTGAATCTCTGCGGAAATGGCTGCATGGTACGTTCCACTAATAACCGGCGCCTCTACTGTAAGAGGTTTTGGCTATTCATCAATATGGATTTATAGTTCCCTGTATATGCACGATATCCTGCATATATCCCTTCTATATGTTGGCATAATATTTACCGCAGGAGGCTTTATAGCAGCCCTGGTTAATATTTATGGAGGCGCAATATCTGACAGGGTGGGTTACAAGGAAACTATGATTTTTTCTTTTTCAATTTCCGTTGTCATATATGCAATTCTAAGTTTTGTTCCAGGAGTTTCACTTTCAGCTCTTCTATATCCTGTTGCTTTTATAATGTTCATGATTGCAAATGCAATAATGTCCCCTGCCTCCAATGCACTTATATCGCGTTCTTCAGATATACAGCTTAAGGGATTTTCTATACTGAGGGTTGGAAATAATATAGGATGGGGTTTTGGCCCTGCAATAGGTGGATTTATTGAATCATTTGGAGGGTATCACCTGCTTTTTGTATTCGGGCTTATTATGGGCATAATTTCCCTGGGAATCAGCCTGTTCCTCAAGAATGTAAAATATGATGGGAAAATCGGAAAGGTACCATTGACTACCAGCAACACATTGCTGATCCAGTTATCATTGATTGCCCTTCTGCTCTTTGTTGTCCAGTCCCAGGAAACTGTTACACTTACCAATTATGCAACTATATTCAGATCTATTAAAATTTACCAGCTTGGCATAGTATACCTCACAAACGGGATATTTGTAATAATATTGCAGGGATTCATATATAAAATTATCAGAAAAATAGGAAACTTTGGATCCTTCGCAATAGGTTCGTTCGTTTATTCATTTGGCTACTTTTCATATGCATTCGATACCGGAATTATAGGAATGATTATTTCCACAATTGTACTTACAATCGGCGAAGATTTTGCATTCCCTGTAGGATATTCCATGGTTTCAGCAGTTTCAAAACCTGAAAATATTGGAAAGAATATGGGGATATATAATGCGTTTTTAAGTGTCGGGAGAGCCATCGGACCAACTCTTGGAGGGGCGGCATTTACTATTTTTACCGTTCCTTCCGAAATATGGTTTTTTACTACTTTTACCGGATTCGTGGCCTGCATAATATTTATCGTAAAATTCAGGAATGTTGAATCGCTAAAACATGTTTAAACCAGGCGCAGTATAATAAGAAGTTCCAAGTGCTTATTATCTTATTTTCTACTAATAGAAACGATCATTGAAGAACCCGCGTGTATATCAATGGTGAATTCATAAATTATATCATCTTCACTAATAAATAGGGGAATTATAGAAGATATCAATCAAATAGTTTGAATTAATCCCATAATATCCTGGTTTTTATTTCATCTTTAGATTTTTCTGTCAATGCAGTGGTTATTTTCTCCCTATCTGATATTTTAATTTCATCTGTTATCAATAGTTTGTCTATTCCAGGATACATATATTGCCATTGCATTAAATGATCCATTGCCATTTCAAAATGTGGCTTCTGGCCGTTGATCAGTCCCACCATTGCAATTGATTTATAAACGAAATCCTGAAGCATATGGCTATTTATACTGAGCTCACCTGACCTTATAAACCCGAACAATCCAAATATTCCATTATTTTTTAGAAAACCCATTGTTTGGGATATTACATCTGCAGAGGAACCTGATGCTTCTATTATTAAATCGAATGAATTATTATCAAATTTATATCCAGTAGCTGAATTATAATATTTAATATCTGACATATTAAATATTTTTACTTCCTTTTCATGTGCATATCTTCTGTTTGCTATTGTTACACTAAACCCATATGTTTTTAAAAGCAGTGAAAACAATATGCCTATTGTTCCTGTTCCTATTACCAGTGCATTGCGGCAGTGGAAGGTATTATCGCTGCATCTCCATATCATCCTTTTCTGTATATTGATAATCTCATCCATTGATTTTTCTAAATCAGCCAGTGGCTGTGCCAGTATAGCCATGTTTTTTATCCCGGCAGGGACCCTCACTAAATATTTCTCATCATCGTATATATATTCGCCCATAAACCCCTGCATGCCTTTTATTCCAGCTTCAACAAAATTTCCCGTTTCACAGAAATCAGGCCTCCCAACCATGCAGTTCAGGCATTTCCCGCACCCTCTTCTGTTTACAGGCATTACTATATCTCCTTTTTTAAAGATGGTTCCATCTTCCATCACAGTGCCTATGGCTTCATGACCCAG
>JAKBQO010000004.1 GCA_021835185.1 Thermoplasmata archaeon | reverse complement strand
CACACAATACTTGAGAACCCGGATATAACATCCATAAGGCTTGTAACAAACGCAGACCAGATGTCTTTTAATGAAACAAAGAGGGCATTTACCTATCTCCTTTTATATGGATATCCTGTGGATGCTGTGATAGCCAATAAAATATATACGGAAGACACCGGTGATTTTTTCCAGAAATGGAGGGAAACACAGTCAGGAATACTGGGCGATCTTGACGCTGCATTCCCGGAAATAAAAATATTGAAAAGCTATCTTCAGAATAATGAACTGGTAGGGCAGGAGAAGGCTTTAAAATTTGGCCAGGACCTGTATGGCGACCTTGATCCATATTCCGTTTTTTATAAGGGTAAACCATTGGAGTTCATCAGGAAAAATGGGAACAGTGTTGTAAAATTGAAATTGCCATTTGCAGATAAAAAAAATCTCAACCTCTACAACAAAACCGGGGAACTCATAGTGGAAGTAAACAACTGGAAACGGATACTGTACCTCCCCCAGACCATGGCCAACCTCCAGCCATCAGGAGCAGAATTGAAGGATGGTTACCTATATATAACATTAAGTTGATTACTATACATGGATCAAAAAACTATAATACAGATAAATATAGAGGTGCCACATATCGTGGGCACAGTAGTTAAAGAAAGCAAGAAATTTTTCGATGGAGGAATTGAACTTCTAAGGTTCGGGTCCAGAATAATAGGCAACAGCCAGGAAACAAAAAAACCGGTTAAACAACTGAGCAAAATAGAGATAAAATAATTTAATTTTCTGTTATTTCAAGTTTATCAAGTGTTTTCCTTATTTCTCTGTCCACATCTATTTTTGCATCTTCAGGATGTTTTGCTATCATTGCAACGCGGCTTTCAAATCTATCCGCATATTCAGTATATCCAAGCCTTTTTGCAAGTGTTGACGAGAATTCCATAATTTCATCATGGGAAGGCATATTTTCAGCAGTAAGCCGGCCTTCGGACTGGCCTACATGCACATAACCCTTTGATTCGATAAAATCAGGGTCTGCCCTCCTGTCCATTTTCTCATATTCGTCATAGAATGGGAAATTAACATTTTTTACCATTGTATGCCTTATTACCGTCCTTGTATCCAGTGATGGCAGCAAATCAAGAGTTTTATTGAAGTTCTCCCAGGCATTTCCTATTGCGGGGTGAAGCACATCGTTAAATATCTCCTTTGTAGGCCCTGCTACCGTGATGTATAGCTGGGTAGGCAACGGGTTCAGTGTTTCAAGCACCTTAGGCATTGTTCCATTGCTTACAACAAATGTTGTAATTCCCCTCCTGGTAGCCGCTTCTATAAGTTCACCCAGCCTGGTATACAATGTGGGCTCGCCCGTCAATGATATTGCCATATGCCTTGGATGTGAAGCCTCTTCGAAAAGCTCCTTCTTTACTTTAGGATTGCCCTTGAAGCCGGAAATAAGCTTGAGATGCGCCTTTATGCTTTCTTCAAGTATAAATTCCGGATCATCTTCCTCATTTATATGCATTGAATCAAATCCCTGGAATCTCCAGCAAAAATCACAGTTTTCGGAGCACTGGTTCAACGCCGGTGTCATCTGTATGCACTGGTGTGATTTTATTCCGTAAAATGTATTTTTATAACATGGTGTTTTGCCCAGCAATTCGCTTTTCGTCCAGTGGCATACTTTCACTGCAGAATGGCTGCCCACAAGCCCATAATGCTGTTTTTTGTAGACTGCCTCATAGTTATTGATCATTAAAATCAAATTTAAAATAGATATATAAATTCTTTGAAGTTGAACTGGCGAAACATTGAAATTACTTTGCAGGGTTTTAAAATCTTTTCATTAAGAATAAGGCTTTTATAATCTGGAAATATATTATAAACATGGGAAAACTTGACAATAAAATAGTATTAATAACCGGGTCTTCCCGGGGATTGGGAAAGGCAATAGCCATGAAATTTGCCTCTGAAGGGGCAAGAATAGCAATCAATTATAACAGGGACCAGAAATCGGCAATGGAATTAAAAAACATGCTCGCTGGATCTGAAATTTTCCAGGCTGACGTATCTGACCATGCAGCAGTTCGCAACATGGTAAATGAAATACACAGGAAAATGGGAACAATAGACATTTTAGTTAATAATGCGGGAATTCTCAGCGCAATCACATGGGATGAGTTTGATGATGCCAGAGTGAAAAAAATATTTGACGTAAATCTTATGGGGCCAGTATACACAACCCGGGAATGCATTGAAGACCTGAAAAAACAGCATGGAATTATTATTAACCTGGCATCCAATGCAGGTGTTGGAACTGCTGCTAAGGGAACAACATTTTATTCCATGACAAAAGCCGCAATAACAATGCTCACTAAAAGACTTGCATTTGACCTGATGGACTGGCACGTGAGAGTCAATGCCATTGCCCCCGGCTGGATAGAGTCCGATATGACCATAGGAGGGAAAAGTGAGGAAGAGGTGAACAATCTCAGGCAATCATTCAAATCGAAAACGGAGCTTGGCATGACTGGAAAACCTGAAAATATTGCAGATGCCGCAATATTCCTCGCATCAAATGAATCGGAATATATGGATGGGCAGGTACTTGTGGTAGATGGTGGGAGAATAGACAATCTTACCCACAGCCTGTGATCAAACCAGATACCCCAGTATAAACCCTATGCTGGGCGATAGAATCCATGTTAAAATTATTATAAGGAATGGGCGCATGTAAATTGCTTTGTATTTATACGATATGCCCACCCCAAAAACACTTGATGTGAGTGTCTGGGTATTTGAAAGTGGCACTGCAAAAAACGTTGCAATTTCAACCAGCAGAGAGGATACCACAAGGGACACAAGCGCATTGGAATACCGCATTGAATACATTTCCTCACCAACCCTTTTAATTACGCCACTGCTAAGGAAAAAGGCTCCGGAAAATATTGCAACCGTCATTACTGTTATTGTAAGAAAATTAAAGCCTTCCACATTGGCTATAAACCCCAGTGTATTTGCGCCAAGGGTGAAAGCAGTGAGGAATGATGATATTACTATAAGGAATTTCAGCCACCTGGCGACGTTCCATACATTTTTAAAATTCCTGCGAAAAATTCCCTTCTCGGCAAAATATGAAACCACTATGGATATGACCGGTGCAATAACCCAGAACGCCACCATAAGAATTACAAATTTATAGTCTATTAAACGCCCTATGCGCACATCTATGCCCAGTGCTGTACCGGCCAGTGCCATTGTAAGCGACAGCGGTGCCCTTCCTATATTTGCAAACAGAAATATCAGGAATGAAACCAGGAAGGCATATGTTATATAAAAATATGAGTGTGGAATCAGCGAGAGTGCGGCTCCATGGAGAAATCTGCCTTCAAGCACAAGCCCAAGAAAAAATCCTCCTGCTCCAATTATTACACCGCCGTACCTACCAACAATACGTGACCCTACAAGGGTTCCCACTGCAGCGGAAAGGTTGTTTCCAGATACAAGAAGGGTTAGCATGAACGTAAGGATAAGTGAAAATATAAATAAAATCAACTCGTCACCGCAAGCATTATAGTAAAAATTAAATCAGATATATCTTCACAATCATCCAGGAGGTCGTCAAGTTTGTGCGCCAGTGTATTTAGATGTTCAAATACAATATATGACATCTTTGTGGAATTTTTATATGTATAATCTATTATGTTGTCTTTTATTTCGTCTACCTGTTCTTCTATGGCTTCTATGCTTTTTCTGTCCCCCCTCATATTTGACAGGTCATTTTCATTAAGTATGCTATGTACAAATTCCAGTGATTCTTTGTTTGCTTCAAGAATTTTAATGAAACTGCCATATGCATATTCTTTTATAACGACTTCATCAGGCGTCATACTATAATTAATATTGAATCTGTTAATTTCCCTGCTTGTAAAGTAACATTTGTCCAGTATGTCATCACATTTCTCAATTAAATCCAGAAGATTGCCCATGAGGCTGGAACTTATGGCACCGCTTGTTACTTCGTGCCTGAAATTTATATCCATTTCATCCCCTTTTTTTTCTATTTGCCGTACTATTTCATTATATTTTTCAATGTCGGAAGGGGCATTTTTAAGCATGAATATGAGATTTGAAGAGGATTCAATTCCCATTAACGGGTATTGTGAAAGCCGTGATAGCAGGTTCTTTTCTCCTACTACTAAAATCCTTTTTAAAAAATTATAATTAACCATGGAAAGGTATAAAAAATTGGTATAAATACTTTAAAGGTTTAAGCTCTGGTAAGGGTGCTAAGTGATGAAATTTCTTTCTCGCTTTCAATTCCCCATTTCTTGACTTTGTCTATGTCCACACCTTTTTTCTTTGCTATTTTTTCCACGACTTTAAGCATTACTTCGCCACCAACGCTCAGTATGGTTCCTGTGCCTGCCCTTGCAAATATGTTTCCATTGGCATCTCTGAAACCATCCCTTTTTGCCATCTTGGCTAGATGCCTGTATGATGCATAATAAACACCCATCTGCACAGGATTAAGCATGGAATTAAGGCTTCTGGATTTTATTCTTCCAAGTGGCACATTTACCAGAGGCGTGACTGTAAATTCAAATGGCCTGCCATCAACATATGAATGGCTTAGCTGGTTAATCATGGCTATGGAATCCCAGTTGTCTTCATCTGTCTCTTCCTGCTGCCCTACCTGTATTGTAAATGCGGACCTCCAGTAATACTTTGTTTCATTGTATACGCCCTGCCATACTATATCTCTGAACGAGCCATCCGCGCCTATCCTCAATGGCATTGTCTTATTGGGCATATGCTTCATTGCAAGTGAGTCACTGCCAGTTTCTACTCCTGTCTGTATGCCGATCCAGTTGTCAGGCCCTGCCTTTAATATGGTACTGAGCTTCTGTATCAATTCAGGGAAAGCTGCAGGTATGGATATTCTCCCATGTGTTGGGTTTGAACCGGTTACACCCTTTATAGACATAACGGTTTTCATAAGATTTACCATTTCATCCTGATTTGGTGTGAACATTTTTTCATGTTTATATTCAAATATTTCATCGGAATGGAGCCATGCATGGTCGTTTCCACCCTTTACATTAACCTCTATTTCCTTTTTTATTCTATCCAGTGAATAATACCTTAATGGGCGCAATGTAACTTCACAGAAATCGCAGCCTACACCGCAGCCACGCATAACTTCAACCATTCCCTTTGACGCAGGGTTAACAATTTCAGGTATGTCCTCAAGTGCAGGGTATGCCCTTATTCCGGTTCCCCTTCCAACGAATAATTCATCATTTTTTACAACCCTTCTGAAATGGTCATCGTATGTCATGTATCCCCTGGTGAACATATTTTTATCTATGTCATCATGCTCTATTCCTCTGAATAGGTCAGAAATAATATCATCCATTTCTCCGGATACAACATAGTCAAAATGGTACTTGTCTATTTCATCTCTGAGGACAGTGAACTCCCATACTCCCGGCCCACCGATAACGAGCTTTGCTTTTTTGCCCTTTCTAACCTGGTTTATCCTTTCTATGAGTATATCCCATTCCCGTCTTACCCAGGAATCCAGATCGCCGCCGAAAAGGGCCGCGTATGACATTGTTGTCGGACCTATTCCAAGTGGGTCCATGGTAGAAACTCCTATTATTTCAGTGTCATCAGTGATAAAGTTTGAAAGATAGTCCATGTGTGCAACTGCTACATCTTTCTTTGGATTGTCTCTTAATAATCCTGCTTCAATTTTCCTTATGGCATATGGTGCGTACTTTGCCTCACCGTTAGGCAATGCCTCCGGCGCAGGCCCTCTTAAAAATCTATAGACTCTTCCGGGTACCTTGTCTCCCGGGGCGCATGGCAAAAAATCCAGCAACGGGAAATTTCTATAGTCATAACTCAAGGTAGAGTCCGAAATTAAAACGTATTTCGTCATATGAACAGACTTATAGAATTATTGTTAATAAATATTACCATGAATGTGATTTTCTATATAAATGAAGCTGCCAAAATGCTTTTGAAATTTATCTGTACATATCATGCAAAACACAGATATTAAAGGAGCTGTGAAAACATAAACGCTGAATAAAATCTGTTATCATACATGAAGCAATCCTTTGAAATTCCATCTATTGAAAATCCGTTTCTCGTCAGGACTATTATTGAACCTATATTATCTATAAGGGCACTGGTATAAAGGCTGTGCAACCTTAAAGTCCTGGCGGCAAAGTAGATTACCGCCTTCAGCGCCTCTGTTGCAATTCCCTTTCCCCTGTAATCTTTGCCAATCCAGTACCCTACATGCGATCGGGAATTATCATAATCAATGTCGGACAAACCAATTACCCCTGCAACGTTATTTTCATAAATAATATAAAAATCAATGGCAAATGATTCACCTTCGACTTCCCTGTTCTTATCAATAAACTCCATAGCATCTTCTTCTGTGTAGGGATAATGAAATCCATGTGACATGAGATTCAACCCAAGGCTACTGTCATTAGCACAGGATACAAATTCATTTATGTGTTCACGGGGAAATTTTGTTGTAATAACTATATTTCCGGACTTTATTGTGTAATCTGCCATTCTTACTATATAAATATTATAAATATATTTTTATTGAACCGGGCATTCTGCATGAATGGACGAATGCGGGATAGATGAAGCTGGCAGGGGGCCTCTTATAGGCCCTATGGTAATGGCTATTTTATGCGGAGATAGGGAATCACTTGAAAGCATTGGTGTGGCCGATTCAAAGAAATTGTCACCAGGCAGGCGTGAAAGCCTGTTTGCCCGCTTGCAATCGTACAAATATAATTTTGTAATTATAAGCCCTTCCGAAATCGACAGATATGTGGAACATCAAAAACTGAACGTGCTAGAGGAAACCTATGCCTCAAAACTGGCATCCTGGGCTCCTGCAAGCAGTACTGTATATGTTGATAGTTTCGACGTTAACGAGTTGAGGCTGCAGTCTCTTCTCATGGAAAATACAAAAAGGCAAATTGTATGCAGGCATAAGGCAGATGAAATATATCCCTGTGTTTCTGCAGCATCTATAATTGCAAAGGTAATAAGGGACCGTGAAATCGATAAGCTCCATAAGGACTATGGGGATTTTGGCTCCGGTTACCCTTCTGACCCGAGAACAATAAATTTTGTTAAAAATGCATTGAAAAATGGAATAAATATTGATAGTATAGTAAGGCACCAGTGGAAAACCTATAAAAGTATGTTAAATAAAAAATTAACATACTAAAATATAATAAATGTGTTATGTTATTCTGTAGAGATGAATGTAACTGCAATTATCCCCACTATCAATGAAGAAGGAACTATTGGCTTAGTAATAGACGGGCTCCTGAATTCAGTAGAGGGGATAGAAATCATCGTGGTTGACACAAATTCCACTGATAGGACAAAGGAAATAGCAACAGGCAGGGGCGCTACTGTAATAAACGAAAGCCGAAGCGGTTACGGCATGGCATATAAGACCGGATTACAGCATGCCAAAGGGGATATTATTGTGTGCATGGATGGGGACAACACCTACCCTACAGATATTGTCAGGCCTCTTCTGGATATTATCCGCATGGATGAGGTCAATTTTATATCATGTGACCGGATGACATTGAGAACACAGCATAACTATACCTCCCTGCATTATATTGGAAATAGTGTTTTGAACTTTACAATGAGGTTGCTTTTCAAAATTAACTTGAACGATTCCCAGAGTGGCATGTGGATTTTTTACAGGGATTTCTACGATAAAATGAAAAATCTCAGCAATGGGATGTCTTTTTCAGAGGATATTAAAATAGATGCAGTACGGCTTGGAAAATTAATAGAGATACCGATAAAATACGGGATAAGGATAAGCAAACCCAAGTTGAATACCTGGCGTGATGGGTTCAGGAACCTCTTCCATCTCTTTGTAAAACGTATTCAGGAATGAGATTTGATTATTTTTTTGGAATACTGGATATCAGGGGGTTTTGAGTAGAATATTATTAATAGACCGGATAAAACTATGATTGCAGAAAGTATAAAATCAAATGAATAACCTATATCATATGCTATAAATCCGGATAATCCTGCCCCTATTATCTGCCCTACACCATTTAGCGAATTATAATAACCGATAACTTTCCCGCGTATCAGTGTAGTAGCCATATTTGAAATGCTTGTAATCTCGCTTATTCCTATAAAGCTCCATATTGCTCCGAATACTCCATACATTACAATGAAAAGCAGGAGGTATCCAACTGTGTCGAAAACAAAGAATGATACTACGCCCATTACCAGGAATAATACCACCCTTATTGATGTGGAAATAGAGAGCATCCTGTTTGAGCCTATATAATTTATATATCTGCCTGCAGGTATAAATGTTGCTGCTGAGAATAAGCTGTTAAGCAGGTACATAATGTATATGTCATTCTCACTGGCATTCATCCTGTCAATAACAAATACTGGATAGGGTATGAAAAACAGTTGAAAGCCCATCATTAATATCAGTGTCGTTATTAAATACAGTTTTAAATAGTCAGGTATCTTAATTTTGTTCTCCTTGCCCGGTATATGTACCAGATGGGTAGGAAAATATCTTACCCTCTCAATAGCATGCAAGGCATACAGATATCCTATTTTGCCCCTGCTTATTTCAGTTTTTGGCTCTTTTAGCACCAGTATTGAAATTATCCCTGCAATAAGGTAAAACCATGCTGCAACAATGTAAAGATAGGGAATTAGTTCGCGCCCCATGCCGCTAAAAAACGTGAGTATTAAAACGCCGATTCCCAATCCGAGTACAGTCCCTATTGCGCTGTAACTGTTAAATTTGCCCATAACATTAGACCATGATGACTTGTCCGAATTTTCTAGTATTAATAGTGTGGAAACAGGTACACTGGCCATAGCAACTATCTGGAAAAGTATCAGCATTGACATATAGGTAGATACTGTATGGACAACCAGCACCAGCAAAAGTGATAAAAACGACCCGACGAAGCCTATTATAATAAATATTTTCCTCCTTTTTATCTTATCTGAAAGATTTCCCCACACAATAAGGGCCGGTACGGATGCAAGGGAAGAAATTGCAGAGACCAGCCCTACAAATTCAACATTGCTTTTAAGGTAAAATACAATAAACAGCGGAATAAGGGGTGTTGTTAAGCCCGCAGCAAGATTGGAAAATACATAACCTATAAACCATCTATTGTCCGTTAAATCACTTGAGCCACCTAATCAAAAAAACTATATATTTATTTTCCTATTTAAATAATCCGGGCTTATTTTGCAACACAATACGTACGCACATTTCAGCTAGATATTTTAGCTGTAAACATGATCAAGAATCAATACATAATTATACAAATTAACAATATAATAACATGGAAAAATTTACCCCCAGGGAATGGCAGGATGCCCTGATAAGCACCGTATCAAAAAACCTTGAGGAGAAAAACAAAATTGCCATAGAGGCACCTACCGGTTCTGGAAAAACAAGTTTCATACTATATCTGGCTTTTATTACAGGGAAGAAATTAATTTACCTTACCAGAACACATAATGAATTCACGAGGCTTTATGAGGATAACCAGAAATATTTCAACATACCCGCCTTATATTTATATGGAAAAAGCAAATTATGCCCGCTTAAAGAGAGGTGGTATGACTCAGAAGATGATGGGCAGAAAAATGTATGCAAAGGGTGCCCCTTGAAGGATAAAACCATAAAGCTTGATCTGAAAAATATAAGGAGCCCGGAGAGTTTTCTGGAAGACATAGAGGCTGATTCTACGGAACTTATCAGGCAGGATGTGGAATCAAAGGCCCTAGGAAGGGATACAAAGGGAAATCTTGTTACAATCAAGAAAGAAAATGTGAAATCCTATTGCCCATATTATTCTGTGCGGTCCAATATGGCGGATGCACAGATAATAGCCATGACATATAACTATCTGTTAAATCCATCAATACGGTTCAATGTTTTTCATGGCACCGAAGGGGAAGAGATGATTGACCTTAATGAATGCTATATAGTTTTTGATGAAGCACATAACCTGGATTCTGTAATAGAAAATTTTGGCCGGACGCTGCAGATAAAAACAGTAGAGAAGGCAATTGATATGCTTGTAAAGGATTTTCCAATTGAAACTTATAATTCATATGATAGGATTGAAGCAAATTTGATGCTTGAAAATCTTCTGTCCAACATGAGCTCAACAAGGGGAACCGATAGTCTCAAGCTATTCAAATTTTCTAATGATTTTGCATCAAGGATTGCAAACCTTGAATCACTCAGGACATTCAGTGATGAATTTGAAGAAAAAAACGAAAACAGGCCATTGAATAAGAGAAGCAGGAATTACCTGGAAAACGTTTACAATTTTCTCTATGATTACCAGAGGATGGAAAATGGTTCAGTGTACTCCACTATCAATAATCCGGAAAAAAAAGATTTAAAACTTAAATTGATGTATTATGATACATCCGGCTATCTTTCATTTTTACGGGATAACTCTGTTATTTTTATGTCCGGGACAATGCCATCTGTAGACCATATCTCAAAGGTATGGAATATGGAAAATGTCCTGTACCTGAAAGTTGACAGCATATTCAAAAACGCCGGCGGGCTAAAGCAATACCATATAGTTAACGGTTATACAACTCTGGGACGTTACCGCGAAAACCTGGATGATTGGGCTGAAATGCTCAGAAAATATATGCAGTTTGCCATTGATGTTTACTCAAAATCGGATAAAAGTGTACTTGTTGCTGTCCCCTCATATCGCATACTTTTTGGCGACACCTATACAAAAACACCAGGCATAGGCAATTACCTGCCAGAAAGTATGAGGGCAAACTGTGTATTCGAAAACAAGAAAATTTCTTATTCCTATATAGAAAAGAAAGCGAAGGAGAGAAAAATAATTATTTTTTCTGTACACGGTGGTAAACTTCTTGAGGGCATACAGCTGGTTAACCGGGGAAAAAGCCTGATCAGTGATGTAATCATTGCAGGGCTACCACTGATACCACTTGATGATTACAGAAAGGATAAAATAAAATATCTTGAAAAAGTGCTGAAAAGAAATGCATACAACCTGCTCTATTATGAGTTTGCGCTTATCAAAGTAAAACAGGCAGCAGGCAGGTCTACAAGGTCTCCAGAGGATACTTCCAGCATATGGCTATGTGATGACAGGTTTGATGAACCTTTCTGGCAATCCAATTTGCTTCCTAACACAAAATAAGTATTATAAACCATATTCATATTTAACCCCATGGCTGCAATTATAGAATCCACATTAAAAACTGAAAAGCTGGTAAAACCGATAAATCCAGATTCGTCCAACTGGTATATTCCGGCCAGATCACTAAAATTTTCTTCGAAATTGGGAATTGCAAATGAAATCGATATGGAAGGGCGCATACTGAAGGTCACTGGCAAGGAAAAGTACCTTAACACCGATGACCTGGCAGATCTGGAAGGCACTCCTGTCAGGCTATATCTAAACCCGGGAGGTTGTGGCCCCAATGACGGAATATTCTTCTCAAGAAATGCTTATAAAACCCTTGATGCCCATTCCCTTATTCCTGAAAAATACACAATCAGGCTGGAAATATTCAGTATCGGCGAAAATGAAATAAAGGATGATATAGAAATAATACAGTGAAATATTGCTTTTAAAATGATAAAATATTTATCCGATTTTGTATTCCGTCATATACACTTATTGTTACTGCCTCAATATTTGAAAGCAAAATATTAAAAGCAAAAATGCAATAACCGTAGTAAGCCGCCATAGCTCAGTTGGTAGAGCACTCGGCTGTTAACCGAGCGGTCGTCGGTTCAAGCCCGACTGACGGCGTTTGGGGTTGTAGCTCAGCTAGGTAGAGCGCCTGGCTCATAACCAGGTGGTCGTCGGTTCAAACCCGGCCAGCCCCACTGAATATATTTTTATATTGCACCATTTAATTTTCTGTAAATATGATTCTAGCAAGTCACTACATATTTTTAAAATAAAAATACATCCGGGATTAAGGAAAATGTGAACCAACATGCAAGTCAATATTTGCAGGTTTTTTATTATTAATGGCAAATGTTTTCAAAATAGGCATGTTTATATATTCATTAAATATTATTGTACGTCCGAAAGGATTAAAGGAAGTAATAATATGGATGAAATAACCAAAATTAAGGATTTAACACCTTCATCAAGGCGTGTTAACGTTGTTGGGAAGGTTGTAGTACTAGGAGAGCCAAAAGAGATCAAAACCAGATTTGGAGAAGACAAATCAGTAAGTGAGGTTATAGTTGCTGATGATACAGGAAAAATAACACTCACACTGTGGGATGACCAGACCAAAGATATAAGGGATGGAGAAGTTCTTAAAATCGATAACGGATACATTTCCCTGTTGAGAGGGCACATGAGATTAAACGTAGGAAAATACGGAGCCATGGCCGAATCAGAAGAGGAAATAGAGCCGAACGAAGAACTTGATATGAGTGAGAAGGAATACGAATACCAGTACAATAATTACAACAACAGATACGGAAATCAGGGCAACCGTGGAAACGGAGGCCGTGGTGGATTCGGAAACAACAGAAGAAGTAATTATAACAGAAACGATGACAACGAAGAGTAAACACTCTTCTTTATTTATTTTGTTTTTTTCTGCATTTTATAAAGTTCTATAATTTCATTGGTAGTTGTAGCGTCTTCAGCGTTTTTATCGTCACGTATTTTAATTAATCTGGGAAATCTTAACGCAAGGCCGGAATCTTTCTCTATTTTTCCAAAAGCACATGTATGTATAGGGCTTACAGTAATTTCTGCTCCCTGGATTTCCATAACTATCTGTGGATATATCCAGATGTCAGGAACCATTTTTGATTCAACCATAGCAGGTTTGTGGTCTCTTACAAGATCAGAGAGCATTTTTGGCAATGAAAATAATACCTCATCACTGAATCCTGTTCCCAGTTTTGTGACTGACTCGAATGCATGTGTTTCTTCGTTATATGATGCCATGAGGAGTGCACCGTATGCCCCTGCCCTCCTTCCACGGCCATTAAATGCACCGATAATTACCAGGTCCATGGAATCCGCAAGTTCTTTCTGATAATCCCTTTTAAATTTTATCCAAAGCCACCCACGAGCCCCTGCACGGTAAACAGATTCATCAGATGTATCCTTCGCAACAATGCCTTCACACCCATCCTCTATGCTCTGTTCAAAGAATTTGTTAATCTCTTCAGAATCATCCGAGGACAATCTTGTTGCCAGCCTAAAGTGCTCATTATCTACAAAATTTTCTTCAAGAATTTTACGCCTTTCTTCATAGGGGAGGTTAACAAGTGTCCTCCCATTGAGCTCCAGTATATCAAAAATAAACATTACAAGAGGTATTTCAGTGGATTTTTCTGTAATCTGATATTTTCTTCCCCTCCTTTTGGAAACCATCTGGAATGGGAACAATTCCCCTGTATCGGGATTAAACGGAACCGATTCTCCATCAATTATTATGGATTCAAATGAATAGCTCTTTTTGAAATTTTCTATAATATCCGGGAAATTTTCAGTTGTTTCCTCAAGCCCCCGTGAAAAAATCATAATTTTATCCCCTTTTTTGTGCAACTCTGTCCTGAGCCCGTCATATTTATACTCAAATGATACGTGGTGGTTCATTTTTTCCCTTATATCATCAATGGACCTCAGCCTTTCTGCAAGCATTACCTTGAATGGAATCAATGGCTCAGGACCTATGTTGCTTATTGCCTTTATATCGCCTTTCTGCAGGAGCGTTGCTATAAGCCCTATGTCTGGATGAAAATTGTAAGCTGTTTCTACCATATCTGCATTATCTTTAGAGGAAAATGCATGCACCAGGGAATCAAGTATTGTGGAATCTGCCACGCCTAGTCTAAGTTTCCCCATGATTATTCTCGTAATATACTTTATATCTTCAGGATATGAATTTACCATGAGGTCCGCATAAATATCTGTTTTCCCCTTTACACTTCCATGCCCTGCTGATTTTGCAAGTTCCATAAGCCTTGTATACACATAGTGTACGGTAAGGTCTTCCCTGAAAAGTGGCTTCTGTTCCATTTTTTCCCTGATTTCAGAGGCAGTTATACCAAGGTCGCCATTCTTGTAAAACAATTTGTTGACTTCTTCCTCATCCATTCCGGATATGGCTGCAAGGGACTTCACTATAAGCTTCCCCGAAACTCCAAATTCTATACCCTCATAATCCGGTGCCAGCTTGCCCTGGATTAAATATACCAGTTCCTTCAGGTCATCCCCTGCATTTTCAAGCAATGAACCCAGTATTGATGTGAGTTCAAGCCTCTTCGTTGTCGATTCCATCTCCATGAATTTTTTGCTGGCTTCTGAAAATAACATTAAATAATAATCATATAGTATATTATAAGATTTTGTCATTGGCTGGCATTTCTGCTGCTAACCGTATTTTTGTCCAGTTCCATGGAAACAACATAGTCTGGCATATCCACCATTTCAGAAATTTTAAGGTTCCCTGCCACGCTGCAGAGGATATATGCTTCTTCTCTGGAGAAACCATATTCAGAAAGTATACCGATCATTTCCCATATGGCCGCTTTAGCTGATTTTTCTAAACTATCTTCTATGCCCATAGAGATTATGCAATCAGTTCCGGCATTTCCTCTGGACTCTATCCGGGGGTATTTTATTGCCTTCCCCTTTATCAAATCTACTTTCACCACAGCTGTGCAGGATGTTTCTATGGCAGTCCCGCAAACCTCGCCATCGCCCTGGGATGCGTGGGGATCGGCAAATGAAAGCAGTGCACCATTTACATTGACCGGCAGGTAAAGTACAGAACCGGCACCTAAAAATTTATTGTCCATATTCCCCCCAAAATTCCTCGGGGGTATCATCCCAAATTCTCCATTTCCAGGAGCAGTTCCGATGATGCCAAGGAAAGGGTTTACCGGTATCTTTACATTGTCAAGAAAGCCTTTATTCATGCATCTGGCTTCTGTTTTATTTATATCCCATATTACGAGCCTATCATCAAACTCCGGGCTCAGGGCACCAAAGTCTTTCATTATTGCGCTCCATCCCCATGTTCCTACTTCTATGCTTTTTATTTCTATTTTTAAAGTATCTCCTTTTTCAGCCCCATCTACATACACCGGCCCCACAGCTGCATCTACCTTAGAGTCGTCTATTTTCTTAAGGTCCTCACTATTAAAATCTTTCTGGATCTGCTTTGTTGATGAATCCGGAATTTTAATGGTTAGCGTTTCTCCAGGGGACACATGTTCCACAGGAATATTTGCCGGAGACCATCTGAAATGCAAGTTTTCATTTTTAAATCCATCTATTACTTTCATAATATCCAATAAATAGATTATGTTAATTAATTTATAGCTTAACAGCAGGTATCTAATGAAATTTTGCTGTTGCGGAGCAAATAAAATATTTAATTCAACAGAAGAAAAATTCCATCGCTTTAACTGTGGAATGATACCACCATTAGTTATTCAAGTAGAATATAATAACCGGCATAAATGTTAAAATTTATATCCGTTGTAATGATTATCTGCTACCCGGCTTAGCTCAGTTGGTAGAGCGATGGACTGTAGAGTGATATACTGCCAGAAAACGCAGTCATCCATAGGTCTCTGGTTCGAATCCGGAAGCCGGGATTTATTCAGGTTTATTTTTATGATTTAAGCAAATTCTTTGATTATTTTAAATAAATAGCAGAAAATCGGCAAATTTTAGCAAAAATATTAAATAATCCACCTACATCTTACCGTAATGTACGGACTATCAGACTCACTTCTTGCACTTTCATTTATCGGTGCATTGTTGCTACTCGCCAAACTTGGAGAGGAGTTATTCGAAAAATTCAGGATTGTTTCTTATGTTGCGGCAATAATAATTGGAATAATTATAGGTCCGGGAGTACTGGGGCTGATAACAATACTTCCAAACATTTCCCTATTTATATCCCTTGGAATTAATTTTCTGCTTTTTACGGGAGGTGCCCTGGAATTCAAGGAACTGGAAACAAAAAAGCTTCTGAATCCTTCAAACATATTGACCGGCGTAATTGAGTTCATACTTCCATTTGGTTTAATATCATTTGTTGTATACTACATATTTCACAGTGTCCTCATAGCCCTGATTGTGGGCCTGGTAACAGGAATGAGCAGTGCCGGCCCTTTAACAAGGCTACTGACAGACACAGGGCTGAATCATACTGAAGAGGGAAATAGCATTTTCCAGCAGGTTGTAACAATGGAAATATCCGGAGTTATACTATTTTCATTCCTTGCTGACCTCTACGGAAAAGTAGTTACCATATACCTGGTTCTCAAAATAGCAATGGAGCTCGTTGTATCACTTGTTTTTATACTATTATTTTCAAGATATGTACTGACAAGGCTACTGGTGAAGATAGATTTCAGTGCCAGAGCCAATGAAACTGTAATAGCAGTTATAATCGGGTTTGTCCTTGTACTTGGATTTGTCGGGCAGCTATATGGATTTAACTCAGCTATTATTGCCCTTTTTATAGGAATCTCCCTGAGAGAGTTTATTAACGAGAGGCCACTTGTTGCCGAAAAAGTATCAACATTTACATATGGATTTTTTGAACCCCTGTTTTTTATTGGCCTTGGCCTCTATTTTGTTAAGATTACACTGCCACTTATCACCCTTGGACTTTTGATTTTTGCAATAGCCATTATATTCAAGCCAATAGCAGGCACCATAACCTCAAGGTTCATGCATGTGGATACATGGAAAAACGCCTTCGGAACATCGGTGCACGGGGGCGTGGACGCAGCTTTGCTTGTTGTTGCTCTTGGATTATCCCTCATTGGCAGGTATGATTATTCTGCAGTCATGATAGCAATAACGTTATTGACTGTGGTAATACCGGCATTGTTTAATGTTAAGGCACCGGTGGTCAAAACTAAAAAGTCAAATTATGTCTGGGAAATGGTAAACGCTGAATTCAAAAATTTGAAGGCATGTGATATAGCAAGTTCCTTCCAGTCTGTGTCGGTAAATAGTAAAAATCCTATAAGCCTGGCATTTAAAATGTGTACAGACTTAAATGCAAGGGCTGTTATAGTAATAAATTCAAAATTGAAGGTTCTCGGGCAGCTTACGCTAAGTGATATGGTTACCATGGGGCATAACCAGTTAAGGACACTATCAGTATACCAGGGAAAAATAGTTCCAGCAGCAAAGGTACGTTGCGATTCTCCTGCAACCGACCTGATTAAAATATTCAAGGAATATGACCCGCCTATAGTTGCCGTCGTTGACAAATCGGGAAAATTTATAGGAACTATACTGGAGAGGGAAATATTGAAGCACGTAGCAGGTATCCTGGACAGTGATAAGCAATAAACGTATGAGTATTACTGGCTTTAAGATTAAAGCTGCATTAAATCATTTATGCCATTTAGGGCCACATAGCGGAAAGCCTATGAACTTTACCAATGTTTTAGATATGGAATATAATCGGTGAGGCATAAAACTCTCTCAGAAAAGTTATTCCATTAAATCCAGAATACATCATTCACGATCAGGTGGCAAGGAAGCCCACGTGCTTTAGCCAGGGGTAGTTGACATTGAAGGACTTACATTATATTGGCAGATCCCATATGTCCTGTCATATTTGTCTTACAAACTGTCTCATAAAGAATAAAGCTATATCAGTCACTAGGAAAATTATTAACCAGATTGAGAAATATACAATTAAGAAAGTCTGCAAAAAGTTATTTCCCTGTGCAAGAATATAAGAAACCGGTGCAGATATTATAGCTCCAGGTACCAATTTTATTAGTGTTCTTATTTTTTTTAGCATGATCCATATTATGTATAACGGGTAATATTATTAATAATTACTTATATTATATGCATAATGTGATATGTACACTTTAAAAATACAGGATAGTGTACATAATTATATGTAAATATAAATCCTACCTCCGGACAGTGCTTTTTATGTTGTAATACGAAACAAAATATGTAATTAATTACAAAGATATATATACAATTTATAGTTATGTAATCATATGAATAAAGTTGTAAGTATTAGATTATCAGAAGATATGCTAAATACTATAAATAAACTAATAGCATTTAAAATAGTAAACAGCAGGACAGATGCTATAAATTATATAATGGAACACGGAATTAATAATGTTAATAATGTAATTAAAAAAAAGGAAAAAACACAGGAATTGCTTGAAAAATATTTAAAGGAAGGCTTGCCGGAATTGCCAGCAGGGTTGTCTGAAAAATCAATTTTAGAGAGAGAATAATGGAATACATAGATACGAATATTTTAATTTCCCTTATTGATAAAAAGGACAGTAAATACAATCTAGCCAATAAATTAATGAAAAATTACGATAATAAAATTATTACTGAATTAAATCTACTTGAAATAAAAAGTGTTTTGTCCAGGTCCGGTGTAATTGAAGAGGAAATAGACGCATTAGATGAGTATCTATTAATAAAAAATGATATAAAAATAGTTAATATTGATTTTAACAGAAGCATAAATACCGGAATAGATATAATAAATTCCATAAAATTAAAAACACTGGATTGCCTGCATATTGCCAATGCTATTATAATACATGCGGATAAATTTATCACCTTTGATAAAGATTTTAAAAATAAGGAAAGAACTATTAAAGAATTTGGAATAGAAATAATATATCCATTGTGATATATTTAAAGGGATTTTCTGTGGATTAGCAGAGAAGGTATATTTTATTGATTCATTAAATATCAGGAACAGGGCTGTTGCCAACCAGCCTATTGTAGCAGGTTATTTTTCGTCCATTGTGGAAACCCGATGGCAGCTCACTACTTTAGCTGTGGGTAGTTGGTACGTATATTTACCCTGGAAAACTAAACGCTCACAGATCTATTCCTCGGTATCCTCAGCTACAGAAAATTCGCTTCTATGGGCTTTGTATTTACAATATGGGCATTTAATAAAACCAACTCCAGGGGGTACCGCACCAAACCCGAGTCTTTTTTTGTCCCATCTAGGCGCATCAAATTCTTCGTTGCATTTCGGGCAAACAATTTTAGATTTCATATTTGTGTTATGTAGTCTATAACGTTATATAATTTTTTTCTATAATAATTATATCAATTGTATACAATAAGACAAATAATATTTATATTTTTGTGTTAGTACCGGCAAGATAAAATATCCAGTTAAACGGTTGTCTGTGAAATTATGTGTAAATATAAACCATCCTGTTATCAATGAATTTTACCATAAAATAATTTGAAGATATACATCTTTTGAGCAGATAGGTAATAAAATATGAGAAATACAGATAAAAAGATACGGGGTAGGTGTAAGAGTTCAGCCGTTTGAGTTACCCGGATTTATTACAGCTTACAGTTTGTCTTTCTCCTATTTATATTTTATGCTCATTATTGTCTGTTAATTTATTGTATGTATCTTCAAACAACGTATTTGTCCCGGTTACATTCTATGCAATAAGAACCAATATTGCAAACCCTGTAATTTCTTTATCCGAAAGTTTCATGACATAGATTTCAATGAAAGAAATTCTTGATAAAGATTGTTATTTTTGCCCCTAAGGTCAATTTTCTAATAAAAATAATTTGCAATGCTGAACTGTGTTTCTATGTTAGGCTCTCTCCAGAGCGAAGTTGCAGGTCTATTTGGTATTAAATATTTTGATACTCCCTGATGCGTGTGATGATAAGATTATCATGTTTAATCCAGTGTTTTTATTGTGCTAGGAATTCTGAGCTCCGGTAAATTTATTTTATAATATTTTAATTGATTTATATTTTCCATGGTACTTCAGATGTTATTAAAGATTTTACCCATTAAACATCTGATATGTTTTTCCTGCGCGGCGCACCTCTGCTATAACTACAATTTTATTTATATATGCCTATATCAATCTCCCTTTTTACTAAATCGGGGTGCTGGATATTCATTAATTCTGTTATCGTTCTTTTAACAGATTCTTTATCTAACATATGTTTCTACATAGAAACATAAAAAATATGTTTTTGTTTCCTAAAGGAAACATATTATCATTATACCTTAGCAATACCGGTATTGTAATTATTTGCCATCTATGCTATAGAAAAATTTTTCAACATGAGAGCTAATTAAAATAGGGATTAGAGCGACTTTATAGTACATAGCCTCTGTGAGAAGCTTGCCAACAATTACAAATAATACAACATTAGTATTCCGATAATGCTTTAAAGCTAGCACCCCCCTTCATGTGAATTGCAGAAGGGATTTTCAGGTATACTGTCTTATTCAGTAATAATAGTGCACCAGAAATAATGGCCCATACACGAGCTTATCCTATAGATATTTATATTAAAAATAAATATACGTATCAGGAAGCATGGGGTAGTCAGGTATCCTAGAGGGCTCCAGTCAGTTTGTGATTAGCTAAAGGTCGTCTGAATTTATGATGAATGACTGGAACGATGAAACATGGAAGAGACCCTTAGATCTGGGTTCAAATCCCAGTGCTTCCACTACATTAGGGTCAGCCCCCAACTGCTCCCACTCAAAATCCGTCATTTGCCGATTGAGGCGAAATAAGGCCTCAACACTTTCTTTTACAGCTTCTCCAACCTCTTTTTGTGTTAAGTGAGTATACCTTGTTGTGGTCTCAATGCGGGTATGGCCTACCAGGATTTGAACGCAAATCTTCCTTTTATATTGGTTTCTCATTAAGTACTATCGGGGTATAACTTCAAAGCATTGAATGTTTTTATGGTTGGCATATATCTATAATCTTGCTATTACTTTAGATTATTACAATGGAAAATGGGTCGCTTAAGTTTTTATGGCCATTAATGGAAGGGAATATTACAATTTTTTGCTGAAGTTAACATACGATTAAACAGAGTTACCTGTTTATGATAAAAACAAAAATCGCAATCATTCAGAGAAGACTTCAAAACAGAAAACAACTTCAATTTTATATGGTCATATGCATGATACACAGGCTTTGGCCGCATGGTTATTCTGGACTATTTTTATCCGATGAAATGTTGTAGTTATATACGTATTACAATAATTTATAAATATGTGTAGTATATATTGCCGTATGTCTAAGTATACAACACTATCCGCGAAAATTACCGAAGAAGATAGGGAAGAATTAAGAAAACTTGGTATAAACCCGACTGAGCTTATTAGAAAAGCCATACACTATGAAATTAAAAAGTACAGGAATAACGAACTGATGGAAAAAATGAAAAAAATAGCACCCACTTTATCGAAATTAAAAATGGATGAATTAGTAAAAGATATCAGAGAGGATAGGGACAGATGAATATATTAGATACCTCTTCAATATTTAACCTGTTCCAGCGGGGCAAGTATACGGAAATCATGGATAATGCAACTATACCTCTTGCAGTTTATGAAGTTGGAAACGTTATATGGAAAAACAGTAATATTAAGAATACAATAACACAGGAAGAAGCAAAAGATATTGGTTCAGTTTTATTTGAGTTGATTAATTCTATAGAACAGGTTATTCCGACATGGTCTTCTGTATTGTCCCTTGCCTTGAAGGAGGGCCTAACATTCTATGATTCGTCATTTCTTGTATCTGCAATAGAAAAAGGCTATGGCCTAATAACTGACGATATAAAACTATTTAGAGTTGCAAGTTCCAGGATAACTGTAAGGATGAGTAGAGACCTTTAATTAAGGCATGTGTTCAATTCAAAATCTTCCTTTATTGATTTGTTCGGAGCAATAATGGTTGTTTCAATTTCACTCGTTTTTATTGACCTTTCTTTAATTCTGTCCGATGCGTGCGATGATAATATTATCATATTTAATCCAATGTTTTTATTGTGCCAAAAATTCTGAGTTCCGGTATATTTATTTTATAATGTTTTAATCGATTTTTAACCGATTTAAGATCCGTAAGACTCGCATTTAAAATTTCTATGCCTACTATTTTTCCATATTTTGATACATCAAAAAAATATTCTCATTTTTATTATCAGGAATGGTGTCAACAATTTTTAAATTAGTTAGGTATATATATAAAGTGTCGGCTACGATATCATATTGAATTTTCATCATTTAAAGATAATAAACAATAATAAAAAGTTTCTTATAAAAGCATTCTCTCCGCATATCGTACCATTTAACTCCATCACGCAAATTCAACGAATCAGAAATTTGTGTACAGGTTATTAAAAAAAAATTTTAGAGTGTATATTCCCTGGAATTAAGAGCCCATTCATAAAAGTTTACTATTTTTTAAGTTATGCTTATCCACGAATTTCTTCAAAGGCCTTGTTTAGCATTCCAGGTTTGATTTACTGCAAAAATCATGGGCTTCCCTGCGGATTGGATCGTAAAATAAAATTTTCCTTAACGGGAAGCGATACCGCACCACTGAAGTTGCGCCCTCTGAAGATCAGAATGTTATTATTCTATAACCCTGATCCGCAAAATTAGTAATAGTATCAGAAACGTCTTCCAGCTTCATTCCTATTTTTGATATATCTTCACTTACATTCTTGGCAACAGCATATCCACTGCAGGCAATCTGTATAACGTTCATATCTCTCAGTATTTTTAAGAGGGTGTCAACATCAGGATCATGCTTTGCCAGAGACTCTTCGCTTGGCCCAAAGAATACGACTTTAACATCTTCTGCCAGTTTTTTCCTGTAAATGTTCTTTGCAAAATTTAGCCCAACAATCATCTTCCCTTTCTGGTCAAGACCAGAAGATATTATTATAAGGTATTTTCCAGACATATGACAAACATGCAGGGGTAAAATATAAATTTTATCGAATTAACACATTGGCACATCTTTGTTGATAATTGGAGAGCGGAAGCTATGTCACACTTAATTTCTAACAGTTTTTTAGTTTAATATTAAAGTACTTCCATTCAACACTATCATATAATTTTCCTGTTTGTTTAGATTAGAATTGCTGTACATTGTGGCATATACCATTTCTTTGATTTTATCCATGCATATCCTTGAAAAATTATAGGATAGCCATATTTTGAACAAATAATCCTTTACATATATTAAAAATCAAGTAAAAAATAATATACTGGTAAATTATAAAGCATAATATGTTTCTTTCTACTTCTCCCGTAGCCCGCAATTTCATCAGGATTTACTATGTAATTCAATCCGGGGTGTAATAATTGGATAGAAGGGTGTTCTATCTGGGCCTCACAAGGCTAATACGTGCATCGGGCAGGGTATCTTCCTTCATATTCCTGCCTTTAATATTTGTTTTTATATACCACATATCATTTATAGAAACTGGAATAGTTTTGGGCGTTGCAATTTTATTGATGTCTGCAATACAGTATTATTCCGGAATATTGACCGATAGAATTGGGCGTAGAGTATTTTTAATATTAATCCCTATCCCCGCAGGATTGTTGTATATATCTATGTATTTTACCGTACTTTACAGGCTTCCTGTCATGTTATTGATAGGGCTGTTCTATTCAACAATTGCCATAAATGCATTGCAATATCCCGCTATACAGGCTTCAATAGCTGATGTCACATCCCTGAAGCAGAGATTATCGGGCTATACTGAAATAAGGGTCATGGCAAATGCCGGTGCGGCTATAGGGCCTATACTCGGTGCTATTTTATCTGTTTACGGCTTTCAATACATATTCCTAATGGCAGGTATAGCAACGTTCATAGAAATAATAATATTATATTTCAACGTTAAAGAAACCTATTTCCCGTCTAAAATAGAATACTTAACAAAGAATGACATCAAACTGGCATATAAGGACAGGTTTTTTATTTTATTTATAATTATAGGCATTATCATGGCCTTTGTTTTAAGGCAAAGAGGGGCATCATTAACACTGTATGCATTTGACTTTGAGGGGTTGCCAATACTTTATTTGGCTTATATTTACTCACTGAACGGCATTCTCGTAGTTTTATTGCAGTATCCCATTTTCAAACTAATGAACAGGGAAACAAGGCCCGTATTGTTCCGGTCAGTGGGCATGCTATTCTATTTTCTGGGTTTTATAGTTCTTATGTTTTCAAAAAACATAGACTATTTCCTTTTATCCATGGGGATTATGACTGTCGGTGAAGATTTTGTTGCACCTACAACACAGACAATAATAACTTCCATTGCCCCAAACAACATGAAGGGAACTTACATAGGGATATATAATTTATTCATAAGCTTTGGTTCATTTTCAGGTTCAATAGTCGGATTGTATATGCTATCATATTACGAAAGTGCAACGGCTACATTCTGGCTTTTAATTGCCATGAGTAGCCTCGTAGTTTCTGTATTATATTTAGCAATTAACAATGCATTCTTAAAGCGTATGAATTTAAGCATTAAAAAGAAGATTTCATCTTATAAAAAAACCTCCGGGCAATAATATATTTTATTTTGCCTCCAGTTATGTTGTAGCCCATATCACATAATTTCAATAAGTCGAATGTAAACCACATAATTTAGCACACCCATTTAAATTCTGTCTAATAAATTGTGCATGAAACGTTCCATGTCCCCAGTCAGGCTTTCCCGAATATGGATTTTATGGATACTAATATTTTCCGGATACAGTAACGGTGTGTCCTATGGCGTTTCTGTTCATAATTATGCTTCTTATAAAGCCAGGATCTGTCTCCATTCCATTCCCTATCGATATACACATCTATTTCGGACTTCTTTCTATCATTATAAATTCCAATATCACGTGGATCTAATGGTGCCATAATATTAGATACGCAAGCATATTATATATAGATAATAATTTATAAACTTTATAAAGTAAAATAGATATATATTTATATTATAACTGGATTCATTTCCATGGAAGAATATCCAACACCGGTAAAAATAATACTTTTATTGAAAGAATTTCCGGGCCTGACCCTTGATGAGCTGGCCGAAAAAATGAGCATATCAAAAATGGCAGTCCTTAATCATATTTCTGCTCTTGAACAGCAGGGAGCCGTGGCCAGGAAAATAGTAAAGAAAAAGGTAGGAAGGCCTTCTTTTATATTTTATGCTTTGCCAGTATCAAACAATAAGCTGGGAAACAGTTCTGATTCAATGCTAAATGATTTCATGGATTTTATAAAAACTACCGGCAATGAAAAACTTCTCGAAGAATTTCTAAAGGACAGGTATTCAAAAGTTAGATCTGAATATACCGGTGCCATGAGGGGAAAAAATCTTGATGAAAAGGTAAATGAGCTTGCTATACTCAGGAGAAATGCGGATTATTATCCGGAGGTTAAAAGAGCCCAGGGAAATTTTGAGTTAATAGAGTATAACTGCCCTATACTTTCTATTTCAAAAAACTTTGGTATTGCATGTTCCATGGAAACAAAAATGTTTTCACAGGTTTTAGATGCAAATGTAAAATCTACGCACAGGCAGGTAAATGGATACAGCGCATGCAGATTTCTTATATCCAGCAAAAGTAAGGACGAGGAATAATTAATTCATTTCCATTATAACTTCTTTGCCTATAATATCCAGATCCTTCCCACAGATAGATGAAAGTTCCATATGCAATTTTTTAATTCTCTCAGCAGGTTCATCAAGCCCCTTGAGATGGTAGCTGTTTACTGTATCTGACAGAGTTACTATTTTCTTCCCGGATACCAGGTTATCTGCCTGGGCAACTATTTTTTCTTCCAGGGTCTCCTGGATGTAGTTTCTATCAGGAAGCCCCAGTTTTTTAGCCTCATCAGGTAGGATACCCGCCCCTGTGTGTTTTTCCACAATTCTGACAATAGCCTCATCTATGTTTTTTTCTCTGAGAATGTCAGCACCGGCTACTGCATGCCCGATTCCATTGGTTTTTGTCCTGCCTATATCATGGAGCAATGCACCTGCGCGGATTAACTCCATATTTGCGCCGGCATATTTGCCAATAGCCATTGCCAGCTTATAGACGGTTGTTACATGCTCTATAATCCTTTCATCTGCCTTTTCCCCATAAAGTAGTTTCATGCATTGCTGTTCATCAGGAATAAATTTTACCATTTTTCCATTGTCCATGGGGATAACATTCATTTTTCCCTCATATTTTTTTTCCAGTTCCTTGCCCTCATAAAAACGGTCAAGAAATATAGCGAGGGCAGAAACTTCACTGTGTGGCTGATTTGCAATTGCAATGTTATAATCAGCAATATTATACGCATCGATTGGAACCTTCTCTGCACCAACTAAAATTATAACGTCCTTTCCCTTTGCTGATTCTCTTATTGCACCTATCCGGTCATCAACATTTATTCCGTACATGGAAAGGTTTACCTTTACTCCATTAAAATCTTTGAATTCCTTTTTCCAGTTAATTCCTGTTTTTATGGAAAAATTCCCGCCAAAATTTTCTGTTACCCTATTGACAGTGGATTCAAGTGTTTCATCTTTCTCATCCACAAGTATGCGGTCAGCTCCAAAAGCTCTGGACACCAGTGCCACATGGGTTGTAATCCTCTTGTCCCTGAATGGCCTGTGCCCTATCCTGATTACTGTGATCATGCGCCGTTTTCCATCTCTATTCTATAGCCCTTAATTGTGAGCACGGAGGATCTATTCACAATTCCCTTTAAAAGTGTCTGTGATATTTTTAATGAGTCCGCAACATCACCTACAAACACTCCGCCATTTGCCATCATTGCTATAATCTTTTCTTCATAGGACTGAAGTTGCTCATCGTTTAATGTGGTAGCAAATATTATGTCTGAAAGGTCCGCCATAGAACCTATAAGATTGATCTGAACATTTGTATAATAAGTATGGTATGCCTTTTCCGGACCCTTGTTTCCTGTTATCCACTGGCTCTCTATCATTCTTATTTTATCCAGGTAATGAAGTGATTTTTTGCCTTCAACGCCATACCTTTCATCTATCTGTGGCATTGTTACCCAGCCGGTAGAAAGGTCAAGGAGTAACTTTCGTTTTACATCGGTATCAGCCGCATGGAATATGGTAACCAGCTCACCGACATCATTTATAACTTTAATCCTGTTAACCATTCTATACACTATAGCACAATAAAATATAATCATTTCTAAGTTCAAAGAAAAACTTAATGTATTATCTATATATTGGCAATGGTGAAAAATTATAGTGGCCATATTATATTTGATGAAAATTTCCAGTGGAAGGATCTGGAAAAATACTTTCCTGATATGTGGGAAATCGTTGAAAGTGAATCAAAATTAAACCAGGAGGAGAAGCAATTTGATGATATCCTGCTGGAATTGAATATGGAAGAGATAAGGAAAAATAAAAAACCTTTCGGGTACAGAAGGGAAAATACAAGGTTTAAAATGATATTCCCACAGGATAGAAAAGAATTGACAATCTACAGGAACATTATTTCAGAGGAAATAGAGGAGCTTACAGAAAAAGTTGCACATGAGATAAGGAATAAAAAAATCAAATATACCCTGAAATATGACCAGATGCTTTCCATAAAGCTAAAGAAGAAATAGGTTTAATTTTAAGGCTATAAATACAAAGGTTATGGCATAGAAAAGCAGGCGGGATATTTCCCCAATGCTGCCGGCCAGATCACCATTTAACCCCCCGTAATGTTTTTCCATTGCAGACCTCATGAAATATGATAAAAATATCAGAGCGGCAATTATTGCTATATTATAGAGATTAAATGCGAATGCAAGCAGCAAAGGGATTACATTCAAAACTATTGCATTTGCGCTTACCTTATCAATGAACATTTTCCCGAGTCCTTCACCGAATGCTTTGGCCCTGTACATGGAAAATAATGTGGCGTATTTCGATGCCATTTCCCCCGCAATAATTATGAAAAAACCTGTAACCGGCTTAAAATAAGTGAGAAATGCGATGGCAGGAATATATATAATAAATAACATGCCAATGCCGCCGGAGCCCGTATATCTATCCTTTATAACACGTTGTTTTTCCTCTTTGCCCCTTACCATGATGGAATCACCAAAGTCCATTATGGAATCAAGATGGTTGAATCCGTATAAGAGGATAATAATAGCAACTGAAACCGTGGACGCTATAAGGGAATTATAGGGCCTTAGAACCAGGTATGGAATGCCTGCTATCAATCCAACAATAAGCCCCGTGAAGGTGAAAAAATACATGGTATAGCCGGTTATTTTATAGTTTCCCCCTAATGGTATTATTGTGAAAAAAGAAATTGCTGATATTAGCCCTTCCACGTATTTATTCATGCCTATTTCCTTTCATAATTTCGTATTTTCCTTCCCTGAAATCTTTGTTTAGCTTCAAATATTCAAGAGAATTAAGATGGGCCATTGTAAAATACTGTTCACCTGTCCTTTTAATCTTTCCAGGCACCCCTGCTATCATGCAATTCCCATCGGACTCAAAGTTCTCAGGTATCACAGTGCCGGCAGCAACCACTGTTCCAGGCCT
>JAKBQO010000098.1 GCA_021835185.1 Thermoplasmata archaeon | reverse complement strand
CATAAAGAAACCGGTTAATATTATAGAATCAGGACCTGCAGCCGGGGTAATAGCGGCCAGTGAATTTTCATCCATACTGGGTGTTGATAAGGTAATAAGCTTTGATATGGGTGGCACGACATCAAAGGCTGGTACAGTCATAAACCATAATGTTGAAATTACAGCAGAATACGAGGTCGGTGGTTCCTCCCATCACGGAAGGATAGTAAAAGGCTCAGGATACCCTGTAAGATTCCCATTTATAGACCTTTCTGAGGTATCATCAGGTGGTGGCACAGTTATATGGAAGGATAAAACCGGTGCACTTAATATAGGGCCAATGAGTGCCGGATCTGAACCGGGGCCTGTCGCATACAATAATGGCGGAAAGGAGCCAACCCTTACGGACTCAAATCTTGTGATGGGCATTATAAATGATAAAATGTCAGGATCAGATAAAATCATGAGAAAAGATCTCGCATTGAAGGCTCTGGAAAAACTTGGAGACCCATATGAAGTAGCTGAATCCGCCATAAAACTGGCAAATCTTGAAATGGCAAGGGCTATAAGGCTTGTGACCGTGGAAAGAGGTTTGGATCCGGTTGAATTCACACTATTTGGCTTTGGTGGAGCTGGTCCCCAGGTTACAATGCCCGTTGCCGATGAACTGGGCATCAAAAATGTTATAATACCGCCTGAACCCGGAGTATTCAGTGCTCTTGGCATGATGCTTGCTGATATAAAATACGAGGCCAGGATGTCATATCCAGAGAATCTTGAAGCCGGATTCAATGAGCTAGAGCAGAGGCTTGCATATCAAATAAAAGATCCTGAATTTGTTAGATACGCGGACTGCAGGTACGTTGGGCAGGGTTCTGAACTCACAATACCTGTGAATAAGCCAGAAAAGGATGATATTATAAGAGATTTTACAGAAACACACAGCAAAACATTTGGTTTTACCCTGGACAGGCCAGTAGAGATACTTACCATAAGGGTTTTTGCAATAAAAAAAAGGATTAAGCCTGACATACAGAATGTGGGGAATATAATAGTTGAACCATACAAAAGAAATGTATATATCAACGGTAAATGGGAAAATGTCGATGTTTACCAGCGGAATGCATTACCAGTAAAAAAGGAAATAAATGGTCCTGCAGTAATTGAGGAGGATGGATCGAGTACATTTGTTCCACCAAAATGGAAAATATTCCGTGGGGAAAATAACGAATTAAGGGCGGTGAGATTATGACTGATTGGGAAATAATTGGGAAGGCTACACAGTTTATAGCAGAGGAAATGGGTGTTGCACTGAAGAGATCGGCTATATCGCCGAATATAAGGGAAAGAATGGACCATAGTTGTGCCGTTTTAGACTCTGAAGGACGCATAATTGCGCAGGCAGAACATATTCCAGTGCATCTCGGGTCATTCAAAATAGGATCCAGGAACATTATAAATTATATGAAAGAGAATAACATAAAAATGAATGAAAATGAAATGCTCATAACAAATGACCCATATATTTCAGGAACACATCTTAACGATGTTACAATAATAGCACCTGTATATGACCAGGGAAAAATTTTCTGCTACGTCATTAACAAGGCGCACAACGTAGACGTTGGTGGCCCCGTTTTCGGAAGCCTTAACCCGGATGCACGCAATCTTTACCAGGAGGGGCTTATAATACCGCCTGTAATAATAACTCCTGATATAATAAAGATAATACTGTCCAATTTCAAGGACCCTGAAACTGCTAAAGGGGATCTGAATGCCCAGATATCCGCAAACAGAATGGGAATAAGCAGGATAAAAGAATTAAAGACAAAATATGGCTCAGAGGAAATACTTTCTTCATGGGACTCACTCATAAGCCATTCAAGGGGACTCTCACTAATGGCCCTGAAAGAATGGAAATCTGGAGAATACAGGTCAACGGATTACCTTGAAAAGGGCATTGAAAAGATAAATATAGATATAAACCTGAAAATTAGTGATAAAGGGATAGTGGCAGATTTCGAGGGCACTCATGGAGAAATAGAATATCCGCTGAATGCAGTCGAGGGAGTTACATTCTCTGCTGTGGCCTTTGCAATAAGGAGCGCAATGCGATATTCCATCCCTACAAATGACGGTTTTTATTCAATAATCAGTATAAAGGCACCATACAGGTCTCTTGTAAATCCTGAAAAGAATTACCCTGTTTCAGGCGGAAACGTTGAGACAACACAGAGAATAGCCGATGTTACACTGAGGGCATTAAGTGAATTTCTCCCCTATATCCCTGCAGCATCATCTGGCACAATGATGAATATCATGCTTGGGGGAAAATACGGCAACAAATACTGGTCATACTATGAAACAATAGGTGGCGGAAATGGGGGCAGACACGATTCCATAGGGGAGTCAGGCATACATAGTAATATGACCAACACATTGAATACTCCGGTAGAAATTGCAGAAAAGGAATATCCGTTCTTTTTCACCAAGAACAATCTCAGAAAAAACAGTTACGGCAGGGGGAAATATCACGGTGGGGAAGGCATTGTGCGGTCATTCAAAGTTCGAAGCAGAACTTACATATCCGTTATTGCAGATAGATTCATAATACCTCCATGGGGGCTTCATGGTGGATTCCCAGGGAAGACAGGTAAAATATACATAATAAGCAATGGGCGTAAGAAGTCTATGCCAAGCAAGTTCTCTGCCGTACTGGAAGAAAATGATGAAGTAATCGTTGAAACTCCAGGCGGTGCAGCATACGGGGAAAAACAATAAATTTTTTTAATAATATAAATTAGAAACTTCAATAATTTGTTTTATATACTTTATAATTATAACAGCACTGTGAAAATCTTATCGTGGAACGTCAATGGCATCAGGGCTGCGGTCAAAAATGGGATTATAGCCACTCTAGAAAGTGAGAATGCACATATTGTCCTCATGCAGGAAGTAAAGGCTGATAAACTATCTATACCAGAAGAGATACACCACTTAGGCTATAAAATATACATAAATTCAGCCGATAAAAAGGGATATAGTGGAACAATGGCACTGTCAAAAGAGGAACCAATAAGCTATTCAGAAAATATGGGAGACAGTGTGCAAGATCCCGAGGGAAGAACACAGGCGCTTGAATTTGAGAATTTTTACCTGATAAATTCATATTTCCCAAATTCACAACGCGGGCTTCCAAGGCTTGATTACAAAATTCAATTCAATAAAAGAATATTAAAATATATGGACAGCCTGAGGGAGAAAAAACCAGTTGTCATTACAGGAGATTTTAATGTTGCCCATGAGAATATAGATATAGCAAGGCCTAAAGGAAATGAGAGGAATGCGGGGTTTACTATTGAGGAGCGTGATTCCATGACTGAGATTCTGTCACATGGTTATGTGGACACATATAGATATTTCCATAAGGAACCTGGGCACTATTCCTGGTGGTCCTATCGTTTCAATGCCCGTGAAAAGAACATAGGCTGGAGATTAGACTATTTCCTTGTCAGTGATAATTTTATTGGAAATGTTCAGGATTCACTGATACTGGAAAATGTTACAGGATCAGATCACGCCCCGGTGGAATTGCTGATAAAGCAATAAAACGTGAAATATTAATTTCATAAATCTTTTTATTATAGACCTAAAAATAATTTTTCAGTGATAATTCTATTTATCCACTTCAGAATGCCTCCGTATTTTTTTCCATTCAAAGCCCTTGAAACGCTCCTGGTCCTCTACCCTTCCCCTTTCATGATATCCATAAGCCTCCCAGTAGCCATCTTCATACTTTTCAATAAGCCTTATCTCTGTAACCCATTTTGCACTTTTCCATCCGTACAAAGATGGCATAAACGGCCTCGCAGGAAATCCATGCTTCACTCCTAGTGGCTTATCATCTATTTTCAATGCCAGTATACTTTTGTCATCCACAGCATCATTAAATGGAATTGGGGTATCGTATCCATCGGCACAGACAAACATTACCCATTTCGCCTCCGGTAACGGTTCTGAATTCATAATGATGTCCCTTAGAGAAGGCCCGGTAAATTTTGCATCCCTTATGGACCATTTTGTGACACAGTTGAAATCAGAAATGTATTCAATTCCTGGCATTTTATTCAGTTCTCTGTAAGTATATTCCGCTGGTTTATTCACAAGCCCAGTGACTTTCAAAGACCATTTGTTCTGATCTATGGCAGGGCCATCAAGTGCATCATATATAATCCATTTATCCACATAGTGTTGTCCTGGATTTTTAACTTCTATCTTTTCCATTGGCTTTACCATATTCATTTCGTATTTAACAATTTTTTAAAAACAATTCAGACTATTAAGGCTACAGGCCGGGTTTGCGGAAGATAAGCCATTACTTTTTTATAACACTGAACTATAACCTACTATGCTGGCATTATATCTTTTGCTTCCAGTTGCAATAGTTGGCCTTTCCATATTGATTGCCGTTCTTCACATGGTAGCACCTGATCACTGGACACCAATACTCTCATATTCGCTCCATAAAAAATTTAAAAGCAAGGAAACAGGAGTTCTTTCCTTTGGCCTTGGCTTAATTCATGGCATATTCTCCTCCATATTATCCTTTGCAATAGCCATATTCGGCGTGTATTTTTTTCCCCAATTCGACATAAAAATATTCGCCGTTGCATTGCTTGTGTTTGTGGCGGCATATATAATTTTGAATGCAAGGCACGAGGAAAAATCACAGGAATCAAAGGGAAATGAGATTGAGAAATCCATATTGTTAGTAAGCATAATACCTGATCCCGCAATTGTCCCAATAATATTAATAGCTGTAGTTTACGGCATGCACTTTGTCTATATCACAATGTCCCTTTTTGTCCTGTCGTCTGCTCTTGCCCTTCTTCTTATAACACTGGTTCTCAGCAAATTTCTGATGAAAAAACTTGCCACGTTAACACCCAAGAAAATAGATTATCTGGTTGCAATAATACTGCTATTAACCACCGTGTTTGTATTATTTTGATTCAAAAATATTTTTTATCATAATATAATCATGGATAATGTTAATAGGGGTTTTGACCATTTACGGTTCTGTTGTTCTTGCCATAATGATGGTTTTCTATCTTCTGGAATCGCGGTCTCCCGTATATTCCCTTCTCTTTGGGATCATGTGCTTCGGCTCAGCCATTTATGGAATACTTGCCGGGGTGTATCCATTCGGTGTCATAGAATCTATATGGGGAATATTTTCAGTTCACCGTTTCATTAAACGAATCAGGGTGCCCGAAAAACAATAGCCGGACAAAAACATTTATATTAGCTAAATAATTTTTCTTCAATGAAGAAGGGATACATGATAATTGGAATCATTATAATGTCATTTAATTCACTTTATCAGTATTCATGGAATGTTTTTGAGCCATTACTTAAAACAGGATTAAATGTTTCCCTTGTTCAGATAGAGGTTGCCTTCACGCTTTTTGCTATTTTCTCTACTGGATTTCAGGGCATAGGCGGTTATTTTGCCGATAAAAACGGACCCAGAAACGTTGGAATACTTTCTGCTGTCTTATCATCCACTGGATTTTTAGGCACGTCATTTATCCATAGCCTGTATCTTTTTTATATATTGTGGTCACTGGGCAGCATTGGTGAAGGCATACTTTACGGTATATCCACAAATCTTGCAGTTAAATGGTTCAAGGGGAGGAGAGGTTTTGCAGTAGGTTTTGTATCACTGGGTTTCGGCCTGGGGGCAGCGGTTGCAAATATATTCATAGCAGAGGCTGTTTCCTTCAGGACACCTATGCTGATAATAGGGGTTTCAGAGATAATTATACTGCCAATCCTGTTG
>JAKBQO010000097.1 GCA_021835185.1 Thermoplasmata archaeon | reverse complement strand
GTACTTTATACTTATTTTTTAAAAAGCATAAAATCCTTATAAAGAGTAGAAAGTGAAACGTTTAAATGTTGAGATTTTTCTAATAACATCTTTTTTATTCATAAATAATTGGGTTTTTTAGTGCCGATACAGGCAGCATTCTTTTCAACGTGGTCTTCAGTGATATATCCATTTGACGCGTAATTTACTATATTTAAAATCGAAATTTTATCCACATGATCATAATCAATATGTATGGGTATAATAAATTACAATATTAGGGAGAACCGGTTCCTGTAAATTCATCTAAAATATTACTGGGGAATGAATTTACACTGGATAATAAGGGTACATACAGCAATATAATGGAAAAATTAATAAATAGTATAAAATTAATATCATTTAACTATATGTATTCCAGTAATAAGACAGTGGATAAGTTTGGCATAGAATATTCGTATATTGCATCGGCAATGAACAGTATGTTGAAATCAACGAATAATGGAATTAAGGATATTAGCATAGGTGAAAGCAATGGAATTATAATAGATGCAAATTGGTGGTGTGCTGTTTCGGCAATAGCTTCTTTGTTACGTGGGGTGCAGCAATATTTTTTGCACCTGAAAGTGGAAGTTTATCACTTTATCTTGGATATATGATAACCATGGACTTTTTAGGAGGTGTAGCTGAAATATCCGCTTTGCACTCATGTTTCGGAGGGTGGTAATTATAAATAAAAATGTATACAGAAAATTAAAACTAAAATTAAAGATGCTTTATATAATATATCCTTTGATTATTTCGTATTTGGTAATCCTATTTTTCATTTCTAAAGGTGTAATACATTATCTACTGTTATTAATGAGCATTGGGTCATTATTGCTTGGAATATTGAGTTATATTGGTATCAGTAAGGAAATAAAAAACAACAATATAACAGACATAAAATTTATCTCTAAAAAATATATTGTCTTATCTTTTTTATGTACAACATTTGTTATATTACTCTTATTTTATTTATACAGAATATTCAATTGATTCATATCATTGAAAGTTGGAGATTTTTTTATTAATTTTAAGAAATTGATGCGCAAATACAAAATTATTTTGGATGCCTGGAATATCGCTTTATGCGGGAGTGGCCGGCTGGATAAGGTTTTTTATCCTGTTTACCACATAGTTTCTGTCCATACTGGACAAAAAGTATCCAAGGCGGGGTCCACGCTCCTTATCAATGAAAACCGTGTAAAACAATGTAAATACATCCTTCGGAGTAAGATTGCGCTCGCCTATTATACTGTAAATTGTTGAGTGTATTCCATCTGAAGTCCACTCGACACCGTCAATTTTATCGAGGAATTCCTCAAGTATGGCCTTTTGATCATCCGTAAGCAGGAATTGCTTATCCGTGAGTGTAAATTTAATATTGTCTGGAGCGTATTTGGACAGCCAGTATTTTGCTATAACAATCTCGTTTTTAAGGTAGTCATCTATTTCATCTTTTTCGTATCCGCTTCTTTTAAGGGCCGGAAGCAGGCTTTTACCATTTCCATATATCTGCACCAGTGTTACTATATGCCTGAAATTTATTTTTTCTGGAGCATCCAGTACCTTTATTCGTGACATTTCATAGATGCGTTTGAAGTTTTCATTGTTTGATTCATCAATGCCGAAATATGCGCGTTCCATTTTTTCATAGTCATCTATGAGGTTCAATAGCCCCATGCCTGGATCAAAGTCTATATGCCTGCCGGGGTCATTTTTGGCTATAAGGAATCTCAATATTTCCGGAGGCGCAAATGTTGTTACCTCAGATGCTGTTATTGCAACACCTGTTGAAGAATGCATAACACCCACGCCTTTCAATAGTATTCTCTCATACATCAATGGTACTGGAGGAGTAATCTTGAATACTTTATCAGCAATTTCCTTACCAGTATCGTATGATCCTCCGGCGGCAGCATGGTCTTTTCCGAATGGTTCTACGGTAACGCCAAGTGCAAACCATTTTGCGGGCCATTCAACACGCCATGGCATTTTACCGTCGTCCTTCCTTATGTCTGCTTTGTCCTCGTTGCCACATGCACTGCATTTATAATATGCATATGGGTTCTCATATCTGGTTACAGTCGATGAGTTTATTTTGCCGCATTTTGAACATCTTGGCTCATAGGGGTACCAATCCTGACCAAGATCTGATCCGGCAACCTCGTGCATTATTTTTGCGATTTCTTCTCTGTTGTCCATGGCTATGTTAATTGCTTCTGCCAGCTTTCCATCCCTGTATAATTCTGTTGTGCTTATAACTTCCACATTGACATTTATTTTTTTAAGGGTTTCAAGAAAAGGTTTCAGGAAATAATCTGAATATTTCCCATTTCCTTCAGGAGCAGGTATATAGCTGAGTGGCATGCCTACATACTGGGAATAGCTGTTGTCTAGAAAAGGATAGACCTTTCTTAAGGGGTCAAGATCATCGCAAAGGTATACGAATCTTGATTCCAACTTTCTGTCAAGTGATGCTTTATAAATTATATCACCAGTGAGTATTTCTCTCATATTGCCCACGTGAATCGGGCCAGATGGTGATATTCCTGTGGAGATAAGCTGTTTTCCCTTCAGATTTTCAACCAAGGCATCTGCCCAGTACATATCTATCCCACCATAGTAGCACGGATAAGTGACCTGACCGGAACATTATTTATCTCATCTGAACTTATTTTGGAAACAAGAACAACGCATAGTATCACTTCTCCTCCCTGGCTCCGTACATCGTCTATTGTCCGTTTCATTGTTTCTCCAGTACTGATAACATCATCTATTATGACAACTTTTTTACCCTTTACACCGGCAAAGTTGCTGCTGAACATACCTTCTTTCCTGGATGGGTGTGGCCTGTATACGATTAATTCTCTCTCCAGTAGATCTGATAGCATCGTTGCGTAGGGTATTCCGTTTATGGTTATTCCCATTATGGATGTTACATTATCCATGGATACATCTTCCATTATTATATCTCCCATTATCTCGGCTATTTTCTCTATTCTGTTTCCATATACTCCTATGCTGCGCCACCCGATCTTTGTATCTGAAATCCGATTTCCCCTAAGATCCTTGCTCAGAAGCCATGTTATAGTATTTACAGAAAGATGCAGCTCTGTTGATATTTCCTTATCGGACATGCCCTTATTCTTCAATTCCAATGCTCTATTATATAATTCCTCAAGACTTTTCATAATTCTACCTCTTTAATGCCTGCCCTAATCCTGGCCGCAATGATTTCAAGGTCATCAATACGGGCAGTTTCCCTTTCCCAGTTTATCTTTTTCCTGTAATACCTGGGTATTATATGTACATGATAATGCATTACCATCTGATTTGCAACCCTGCCATTGTTCTGGCCTATATTGAGCCCATCTGTTTTCAGCGTTTCCCTTATGGCTATTGCTATACGTTTTACTGCCAGCTGGAGTTCAAGGTATATATCCTTATCAACATCATATATATTTTCATAATGGTTTCTGGGTATTACAAGAACATGGCCTTCTTCTATGGGTGCATTATCCATAAATGCGAGTATGTTTGAATTTCCGTAGACAAATGCCGCATTTCCCTTATTTGCTATTTCCCTGCAGAAAACACATGTTTCATCGTACATTTAAAGTATATTGTATACAGTATAAAAAATATTTTCGTTTGCTAGTCCATGATTCAGTAAATATTTAAATTATACTAATATAATCCTGAATGAAACATATAAAAGTCATCGGCAGCATAAATATGGATATTATTCTGTCCTCAGCCAGATTACCAGTAACCGGTGAAACTATAAAGGCCGATAAATATTACATGTACCCCGGAGGGAAAGGGGCAAATCAGGCAGTGGCTGTTGCACGTACCGGAGTGCGACCACAGCTCATAGGAAAACTTGGAAATGATTATTTTGCTGAGATGATAACAACCTATTTGAAAAAAGAGAATATAGATCTATCCTTAACATACGGAGATAAAACAGGGATTGCAATGATTAATGTTGAATCATCTGGAAAAAATATGATCACTGTATATCCCGGGTCAAATGGGAGCATGGCCTATGATGATTTTCATGACATTAATATAAAAAATTCCATTGTGATGTTTCAGCAGGAGATACCGCTGAAAACTATACGTGATTTCATAAGTAATATTGCCGGAAATGGGAATATGATAATTACAGACCCAAGCCCATTCAATGAAGACCGTTATATACTGGAGAATACGGATATTTTAACGCCAAATGAAAACGAGGCACAGCTTCTTGCTGGATGCAATATAAAAAATGTGGAAGATGCTAAAAAGGCATCCCGTATAATATTAGAGAAATATAAAAGCAATGTAATCATAAAACTGGGGGATAATGGTTCCCTTATAAATTATGAAGGTAATATAAAGTATTTCAAGCCGTATAAAGTTGGAACAGTAGACACTACCGGGGCTGGTGACTGTTTTAACGGAGCATTCGCGTCTGAATTTCTCAGAACTGAAAGTATAGACAAAAGCATGGAATTTGCCAACATAGCAGGTGCACTGTCCACCACAGGATATGGCGCCTTTCCATCTTTTCCATACAGAAACCAGATTATCTCTATAATGGAGGAATGATCGAATAAAAAGCGGGTAACATTATATATTAATATAAAATATAAGGACATGGCTGGAACAATAAAAATTAATGAGCCACCACCAAGACCTTCACTTACGCCAGGAAAATCAATTAAATATAATGTAAAACACACTATAATGGTTATGAGCGGAAAAGGTGGGGTGGGAAAATCAACAATCGCAACAAATCTAGCAGTTACCCTTGCACAGAAAAATTTTAAGGTAGGCTTACTGGATGCCGACATAAATGGCCCGGATGACCCAAAAATGCTGGGGATAGAAGAGGAAAAAGCCTTTGGAAATGAGGAAGGCAAAATAGAACCTGCAAAAACAAAGTATAATGTGGATGTAATCTCAATGGAAATGGCATTGCCCACACATGATACTCCAGTAGTATGGAGGGGGGCCATAAGGCATAAGGCAGTACAGCAATTTCTTGAGGATACATCATGGGAAAATAAGGATCTTTTGGTCATCGATCTCCCTCCAGGAACCGGAGATGAACCGTTAAGTATCTGCCAACTTATACCGGATGCAGATGGGATAGTTATTGTAATAACGCCACAGGAGGTAGCTTTGCTTGATGCGAAAAAGGCAATAAATTTCGCAAAAAAAGTCAACATGCCTGTCCTTGGAATAATTGAAAATATGAGTGGTTTTGTGTGCCCACATTGCGGCCAGGAAACGGATATATTCAAGAAGGGTGGAACTGAACAGATTGCAAAGGATTATAACATACCTTATCTCGGAAATATACCAATAATGCCCGAAATAGTTCAAGATTCAGATTCTGGAATTCCCGCAGTGGCTAACAATGATTACATAAAGAAGTTTTTTGATAGTGTAGCAGATAATCTGATAAAGAATCTTAAAAAATAATTTTTGATTTAATTATTATTCTCAAATTGTTGTTTATTCACTTAAAACATTTACCGCTATTAAAAGACGGAATTTTAAAGTTCTGAAAAAAACGAATTATAATTAAATATGAAAATGTACAGTCAAAAAAACATTAAATAAAGAATAAAAATAATACCAATGAAATGGCAATACCGGATAATTGATTTATAGATTGTAGATTTTCGACCAGTTAGTAGTCGTGGACTTAATACCTCGCAAAAGCTTGATACTTATATCCCGACTCTATCAACCTCTTCTTTTAAGAGTGGTCTCAAACAATGTCTATTTTCAGGGGCGACTTCAAGCTTAGATGCTT
>JAKBQO010000096.1 GCA_021835185.1 Thermoplasmata archaeon | reverse complement strand
GACATATGCATATTGGTACCAAAATGATAGGAGAGGCAATTTCATGGTCAAAACAACAGGGGATTGATAAAATTAACCTGGAAGTTTTTTCCAGTAATGTCGATGCAATAAAGGCTTACAGAAAACTGGGATTCCAGTATGAGGGTGTGAGAAAAAGGCAGTTTCTCATCGGTGACCAGTACGTTGACGATGTGCTCATGACATATTTCACTTCTGCATGGAATGATGATAGGACATTTGGTGTCTGACATAAAGATTTAAATTTATCCTTTTTATTAGCAATATATAATGCGTGGGTCAAGAATCATAAATATTTTCATAAAATACTTTCTTATATTCATAGGTTTAACCATATTTTTATTTCTGGCCTATAAATTTGTTCCAGAAAATATATTAAAAAATGATTTCCCCGGGAGTTCCATAAATGTGCTTGGCTTAAATGAAAATGACTTTTTCCAGTATTTTTATTTTCTATATGCTTTGATTACGTGTAAGGTCGGATACGTAAATACCTTATTCTATTCTGGAAGCGTCAAAAGTTCCATATCGTTGATCCTTCCAGAAACCATTGTATTTCTGGTTATTACATTCCCTATTTCCTATGTCATTTCATATATTATAGGGTTCTACTCCGGAACTGCATTCAGGATAATAAGGAGGTTAAGCATGAATATATTTCCACTGCTATTTCTCTACCTTGTATCAGGGCTCACACTTCTTACAGTTTTTTCGGGCGTACTGGGATGGCTTCCATTCAGTGGTATATTATCGGGGAGATCTATTATAGTAAACAACTGGATTTCCTACACAGGTAATGGGATATTCGTAACAACTCCAACAAATATAATTATTATCGACAGCATAATACACCATTCCAATGGAACTTTGCTCGATTATTTGAAGCATATGGCACTGCCATTTATGGCGCTGGTTATACCTACTACTATATACCTGAGTGTGTATATAAGCCATGAAACCTCCGTTGAATATAACAGGAGCTATATGAGAGCAGGAATCACAAGGGATGCTTTCAGAGATAATTATATACTATACATAAAAAGGGGAATCCGCCCGAGGATTCTTAATGAGCTTAAACCTGTATTCCTTATATTCGTGGGTGGGATGGTTCTTACAAGTTTCATATTTTCATATATGAATCTTGGTGAATTTGCTGTATATTCCTTTCTGAATTATGATTTTGGATTTATGGGCGGATTGTACAGTTTATTTATACTGTCTATTATAATTATTATATTTGATCTGATCATAGACATAATTAATGTGGAGGCAAGGCATGAAAATTAATTCCAGGTGCATATTTATAGTCATAAGTTCCGGCGTCATTGCACTGTATTTGCTTGCATTTGCCCTGGATCTTGTATATCCACAGTACATGGGTGTCCACAGCCTTTCAAACCTTCTGGTTTTCAGGAGAGGTACAGGCATCATACCTGCTCCACCCTCATTTACCGGTGGCTGGAAAATGTATATGGGAACTACATATGAAAGCATATTATTATTCCCTGCCCTCCTCGGATCGCTGAAATTTGATTTTACAATAATGCTGGCATCACTGGCAATTTCTGCCTCAATGGGAATTGCAATAGGTTACTCAGCTGCCGCTATTGGGAAGGGCTATAAAAAATTAATAATATATGTGACAAAAATTGCCACAAGTGCACCATATATACTGGTTATGCTCCTGGTTCTCTATATAGCAAGGGGAACAGAAACTGGAATCATTATTGCAATTTCCATCGGCTGGTTTCCATTCTATGTGATGAGATCTCTGGATATTTTTGACCTATTGTTAAGAAAAGGAAAAATTTATGATTATAAAAAGTTATTATTCAGCTTCACACCATATTTCATCACAGATCTGGGCGCTATAACCGGCGTAGTTACAATAATAACATATTTCGGATTCTACTTCCGCAACCCCTTTGTTCTGGATATAGGCAATATCATGAATCTTGGTGGAAATGTCAGTACCTACCTGTTTTCTGGAGTATGGTGGATTATAATATTTCCCTTATTTTTTATTACAGTATTTATTGGTTTCACAGCCCTTTTAAGTTATGAGCTAAACGGAGGCCCGGACAATGCAGCAAGCTGAAAATAGTTTGAAAAATAGTACGCTTTCATTCATTGATTTTGCAGTGGAATCTGGTGGCAATACAGTAATAAACCATTTGAATCTCGAGCTCAGAGGAAACTGTGATGTACTCCTACATTCCAGAAACAAAAACATTTCCATAATTTCCGGACTTTTTGTTTTTAACATATTTAATGATGTTAAATTATCAGGAAAGCTGTATCATAATGGAACAGATATAGTAAAACTGATTAATAAAATAAGGAAATTCAGGATTAATGGAAACAGAATAGGAATGACGGCACACCTGATGGGAGACATATTTTCTATTCCATCCAATCCCACAGACCTTTTTGACCCGGAAATAAAGGTATCCAACCAGGTACTTGATTTTATACCCTACCAGGCAAGGATAGAAATCCTTAATGCAATAATAAGAAGGGAAATGATTAAGCTTACTGAGATAAGGGATATTATAAGGGATTTCGATACTGCACATGATAAAAAAGCCTATACAATAACAACATCAATGAATTTTGGCGTTCTACATGTCAACGGTGAAATGTATAAAATCCTTAATTCTGGGTCAGTAGACAGAGAAAATTTGCTGGCATCTCTCATAATAGGTGAAAAAACAGGGGTGAATCTAGCTGATATAGTTATGCTGAGGAATTATTACAGATACAGACTTGATTATGATGGCCTCACAGGAGAGGTTTATAAAGCGAATATAGAAAGAAGGCATGATGCAGAAACCCATAAAATGCAAAAATCCATGAAAAAAATGGGAAAAAAGGATTTTGACTTTATGGGATTCAGAATTGCAAGACCTTATAGTGAAGGCATATTGAAAAAGGAGGTTCTGAAAATTATTAAAAACTATGCGAATCTAATTGGCATCACATATATAGAGGAGGCATATGAAAATTTTCCAGCAGATATCCCAGTTTTAGAACTGTACAAGCTTATGATATCCATTGCATTCATTACAGGTAAAAATATTTTGGTTATTGACCTTTCCATTTATCCCGCACAGGTCAAGGAAATTGCAGAATATGCCAAACGGCTCAAAACTTTGCAGGATATGGCATGCATTTATTTATGCACGGATGAATATGTTGCCAGAAACAGAGACAAAATATTTGATCAAGTAGTTAATTTATGAGTATTACAGTGAGAGACGATTGAAAAAAATAATTCCCCGGGAGCTGATGGAATTATTGTCAGGGGTTATATAATTTTGCATATAAAGTTTCATGCCTATGGTCCTGGGTGCATTGATATACATATACATGCTATCCAGGAGTGATTTTGTTTCCAGAATATTGGTTTTATTGTACATCATAGAAAGTTTTGATATATTTGCATTCAGATGTGCCATTATTATGGACTGGTTCTTGTCACTGATATTAAACTGGTAATAACTGAATCCATTATTGTATGCATGAGTGTAATTCATAGTGTTACCGAGATAATTGTAATAGATGGAGGAATTCATACTTCCCAGAATCGGCTTTTCGTATAGGGGCATAGGGTTCATGCCCGAATTTTCATATTTATTTATGAAAGACATAGGCTCACTTACAATGGGGAAACTGGCGCTATTGCCTATCATAGCAGCAAGGTTGTGGTCGAAAATAGACAGATTTGAACCACCAACCAGTGGTTCTGTAAATATTGGTATCACAAGGGATTTGCTATGATATTTTGCAGAGCTACTAAGGTTGAATTTCTTTTGATCAGTGGAATTATTAATAAATGAATCCCATAACTGCTTGGCGAGAGTCATATTATGCCCGGGATATGCCTCCCAGAATGCCTCCCTGACAGTTATATTTGAGAAAATATCTGGTGGGAAATTTATATTGTCCACATATTTCCCGAGAAGGGTAATATTCACGTTGGAATTAAAATTATAAATAACTGAAAGATTATATGAATAATTATATGGCATAACAGTTTTAAGATATGAGGTATACGGATACGTATCAGGGAAAACAGCAAGTTGGGATGTGTTGAGCCTCAAGTCCTGATATATGGATGATATCTGGCCCTTGTATGATATGGTAACTGAATTTATTGTAGGAACGCTGTTGTTTGCAGTGCCAACAAAATATGGATTCCTGATTAATGTTATATATCTTCCTGGGGTATAGGAAGCTATCTCATATGGACCATTAGAAATGGCAGTGGGCATAGTGTATGTATTATTGCTCTGCTCAAAATATTTAAAACCGGAGGATGACCATGTTATATTTTCTCCATGCAGTGTTAAATACGATGCTGATGATATAAATGCCCCGGGAGAAGAGAGAATGTTAAAAACTGTGCCAGGTTGAAGATTCTGGCTAAAATTCAGCGTGACGGTTTGTGTTGTATTGTTATAGGTTATGGCATTCATTATATTTGAATAATTATTTGTATCATGGTAATTCCCAGGAAGGAGATACTGAGCCATGACCCATCCGGGAGTCTGTGGTTCCTTATTTTCCAGCATAAGATCCATTACAAGTGAATAATAAACATCATATGCAGTCACTGGATTGCCATTCTGGAATTTAATTCTGTTATTTATGTGAAAAGTATAACTGTTGCCATTTATTCCATTTCCGTGAGATGGAAGTGATGATGCTATTTCCGGATAATACCCGGAACTGCTTCTTCCAACCAGAAACTGTTCAATGTTGTAAAGTATTTCCAGATCTGATCTGGTATAAGCTTCCTGGGGATTAAGATTGGCATAGGGTGTAAGGCTATCTAAAACTATGGAATCACTTATGGTATTAATATAGATTTTTCCACTGGGATTTACAGGTATGTCCATGTAATAATATGTTGTGTAATTTTTCCCTGTACCATTACCTGTGATAGTTGAGAGTTTGAGTGTATAATATCCCCCATAAACAGTGAGTTTATCAGTATTATTAGATGAATATGTGCTATCCAGGCTCCCGTTTTTATAAATATAAAGTGTCTGGTTTAATATCCTAAATGTTGAATTTGCAGGAGAACTGGATTTTCCGATACTTATATCAGCAGTTGTATTCCCCTGCAGTATGTTGGAGTTGGGTATCACTGGCTGTTTTGTTGTACTCAGAATAGTCAGCATCCCGTTTCCAGTCCTGTTGCCGGCACTGGAACTTTCAACGTAAACTGGGATATATGTATTGAATTGCCGGGTCCCAGAGCTGAAATTTGCCATATAATGTATATAATAAACACCAGGGCTAATGTATGTATGTGATATTGCAACCATATCCTGCGTATAATTTAGGGTTGTTTTATTGTTGTCCCCCCAGAAAATTGTAAGTGTCTTATATGGTTCATTCGCCTTTAATAAAATAGTGTAATTGCTCCCAGCCTGAAGATAATTCGGGGCAGTATCCACGGAAATATCTGGTGCTGGTTTTTCCGGGTGGAGTATTGAGAGAAGGGAAAGTGAAGATAAAAGCAGAATTAGAACTATTATAACAGCATACCATTTTTTCCTTGTGGATCGTGGTTTTTTGGGGTAAGTTTCGGGATCCGGCATGCTGGAATTCATACCAGGGTTATCAAAAATGAAATAATTAAGCTTTTCTAGGTTACAATGCCTTATAAATACAAAACAATATAAATAACGGTATTATCTAATTCTATGACTGTAAAGGCTGTTGTTATGGCCGGAGGTAAGGGGACTAGGCTCAGACCCATAACATATTCTATTCCGAAACCAGTGGTTCCCATAGCTGGCAAACCGTGCAGATCGG
>JAKBQO010000095.1 GCA_021835185.1 Thermoplasmata archaeon | reverse complement strand
CTATAATATATGAAATAACATAGGAAATAGGGAATGTAATAACCAGAAATACAACGGTTTCTGGAAGGATCAAGGATATGGAACTTTTAACACTTCCAGAATAGAATAATGTATTTACGTATCCGACCTTACATGTAATCAAAGCATATAGAAAATAAAAATACTGGAAAAAATCATTTTCATTTAAGCCAAGCACATTTATGGAACTGCCCGGGAAATCATTTTTTAATATATTTTCTGGAACAAATTTATAGGCCAGAAATAGAAATATGGTTAAACCTATGAATATGAGAAAGTATTTTATGAAAATATTTATGATTCTTGATCCACGCATTATATATTGCTAATAAAAAGGATAAATTTAAATCTTTATGTCAGACACCAAATGTCTTGTCATCATTCCATGCAGAAGTGAAATATGTCATAAGCACATCGTCAACGTACTGGTCACCTATAAGAAACTGCCTTTTTCTCACACCTTCATACTGGAATCCCAGCTTTCTGTAAGCCTTTATTGCATCGGCATTACTGGAAAAGACTTCCAGGTTTATTTTATCGATTCCCTGTTGTTTTGACCATGAAATTGCCTCTCCTATCATTTTGGTACCAATATGCATATGTCTGTAATCCTTTTTTACGGCGATTCCAAGAGATGCTGTATGCCTGTTTTTTCTGTACATGCCTCTCTGGATTGTGGTTACACCAACAATTTTTCCATTTACTTCGCAGACAAGTGTCAGATCATCCTTATTTTTGAGCCTTTCCTGTTCGCCTCTTTCAGTCAATAAATAATATTCACTTACAAGATATATTTTTTCATCCATAACGCTCTGCATGCATTCTATGATTCCTCTAGCATCTGCAGGAACACCCCTCCTTATTGCATAGTTCCCTTCGGACCTGGTTCTCTTTAACATCATGATGACTCCAGAATGTTCTTTAGCTCCCTGTATATGTTTTCTATACTTTCGGAGCTCTCTTTTGCGGCTTTAAGTATCTGGTCCTTATTTCCAAGGAAGTCTGATGTCAAAATTGCGCCTTCTCTTGATGCCTCTATAATTCCTTCATGTTCGAGTATTCTCAAGGAATACCTGATTTTATGTTCTGGAATCCCTGTTTGCTGTGACATTTTTATAATACCCAGTGGTTGTTCCATAAGCAAAGTCTTTATGATAGTCATATGCCGCTCCAGAGTTTCTATATCTTCCCTGATTTCCTTAAAAATTGAGTAATCATTCATGATAATAAATAACAATGAGTTATATATTGTTTTTTAAAACAATTCAATTCAGGAATTTTTTATAATTTCTGAACTGTAGAGAACTTTATCCCCGTCGGTAATGGAAAATTTTGCAGTAGTGTCCAGTAAATTACGTATTTTCTCAATCCGTTCCCCAATATACTCATCGTATTTTTCCGGATTTTTTGAATTGGCCTTAATTTTTAATGTGTTATTGAGTAGTGCAATCTGGAGTTTTATTTCAAATTGTTTTCGCTCCTCAAAGCTGTTTATGTCAAAAACTTTTACCATTTAGCCCTTATTACTTTATTATTTTATTAATTTTTCTTATTTATGGGTAATCACACAGGAAAACAATTATGCCTAATCATGTAATTTGGAACATATGTTGCAGATCAAAAAAATTAATGAATATCAGTATGAAATTCCTAGAACCGGCAATATGAAGGTTCCCGGTACAATTTATATAAACGATGATCTGCTTAGGAATTTTACTGACGATGAACCTCTTAAACAGGTAATGCATGTGGCATCTTTGCCGGGCATAGTAAAAAGTTCAATGGCAATGCCAGATATACATCTGGGCTATGGATTTCCCATAGGAGGTGTTGCTGCATTTGATTACGATACTGGCATAATATCTCCAGGAGGTGTTGGATATGATATAAATTGCGGAGTATCACTGATAGTTACAGACATAGACTATGGTGAGGCAAAGGACAAAATAAGGATACTCTTAGATGAAATATACAAATCTGTGCCTGCTGGAATAGATAATAAATCCAGCTTCCAGATCACCACCGAAGATGAGAATGAAATCATGGCATCCGGTATTGAATGGGCATATAACAAAGGCTATGCAACCAAGCACGATATGGAAAGGACAGAGGAAAATGGCAGTATGCCATCAAATATTTCAAGTGTGAGCGATAAGGCCATAAAAAGGGGGAAAAATGAGCTCGGAACACTTGGTGCCGGAAACCATTTTCTTGAAATCGATCGCATTGATCAAATAATGGATGGCATAAAGGCAAAAAAATTCGGCATAAAAAACAAAAATAACCTAGCCATTATGGTACATACAGGTTCAAGGGGACTTGGACACCAGGTTGCCACAGATTATTTAATGCGGCTTAATGAAGAAAGTGACAGTATAAAAAGTGATGATGACAGACAGCTCATATCGGCATATATACATAGCAGAACCGGTGAGGATTATATGAATGCCATGAATGCTGCAGCGAATTTTGGGTTTGTGAACAGGCAGATCATTACATATAAAATTAGGAAAGCATTCGAAAAAATATTCGGAACAGAATTTGAAAATATGGGGATAGAAACACTATATAGCCTTACACATAACATGGCAAAGGTGGAGACGCATGTTGTAGATGGCTCCAGGAGAAAGTTAGTTGTCCACAGGAAGGGTGCTACCCGTGCTCTACCAGCACATGTTTGTGGCGGGTATTTTAACGAGACCGGCCATCCAGTGATAATACCTGGAAACATGGCTGGGCCTTCCTATGTGATGGTAGGGCTTCCAGGAAATGAAGATATTACATTTTCCAGTTCCTGCCATGGAGCCGGAAGGGTTCTAAGCAGAAAAAGGGCAAACGAGCAGTTTACACGGGATGGCGTGGAAATGGAATTACGGTCACGGGGCATATATCTCCGCGCAACAACAAAAAAAGCTATCATAGAGGAATCACCTGAAAGTTATAAAAACATTGATGATGTGGTTAAGGTAATCCATGGTGCAAAAATAGCTGCACCCGTTGCAAAGCTTATTCCTGTGGCTGTTATGAAAGGATAAGAGTTATCACATCATTGTTTTTCCCAGAACTGCATTTATATCCCTGACCTTTGTGTAAAGATTCCTGAACTGAGGCACTGTAAGCTGCTGTGCAGAATCGCTTAGGGCTTTGGATGGATCGGGGTGGACTTCTATCATAAGCCCGTCTGCTCCGGCGGCCGTGCCTCCAAGGGCAAGGGGCTCAACGTATCTGTTTACACCAGCAGGATGGCTTGGATCTATTATCACCGGGTATTCTGTTTTTTCATGAAGAACAGGAATAGCTGATATATCAAGTGTAAATCTTGTGGATTGTTCAAATGTCCTTATTCCCCTTTCTGAAAACATGATTTTTTTATTTCCATTCATGGAAAGATACTTTGAAGAGGCTATAAGCTCATCCACCGTATTGCCGAATCCTCTTTTTAAAAGTACTGGTTTATCCTGCTTGCTTATTTTTTTAAGCAGTGAAAAATTTTGTGAATTCCTGGATCCTATCTGCAGAATATCCGCATATTCCTCCACAAGTGGAAGGTCTTCTATGTCCATAACCTCAGTTATAATTGCCATGCCTGTGGCCTCACGGGCCTTTGCAAGTAACTTTAACCCCTTTTCTCCAAGTCCCTGAAATGAATCCGGGCATGTTCTTGGCTTGAATGCCCCGCCTCTCAAGACATTAACACCTATTCTTCGCAAATCCTTTGCAACACTAATAATCTGTTCCTCGCTTTCAACAGAGCATGGGCCTGCTATCATAAGGAATTTATCATCTGTAAGTCTTAAATCGTCATTTATTTTTATATCAACCATGTTACCACCTTATTACATCGCCGGAAAGCAGGGATGACCCTATCAGCAATCCCTGGTATTTTTCTATGTGTAAATTATTGATATTTTCTGATGTTATTCCACTTTCCAGTACTATTGGAAGGCCGTATGACTTGAGTTTGTCATATACTGCCATGGAATTGTCCTCCATCCTTAATGTTTTGAGATTTCTTCTGTTATATCCAAGGACCACGTTCTCATCCGGGAATATATTCTTTACACTCTCAGGATCATGCACTTCAATCAGAGCATCCATTCCTAGCTTTTTTCCATACAGCACCAGTTCCTTTATCCTGGTATAGTCCAGGAAATCACATATGAGCAGGTAGGCATCACCACCGGCCATATATGAAGATTTTATCATCCTTTCACTGGAGATAAAATCCTTAATCAGGATTGGCTTGTTATAGCATTGCACGGACATGGCATCTAACTGGTTACCACCAAAGTATTGGGGCTCCGTTAAAATACTGATTCCAGCGATAGTTCTCTGTATATTATTAAAGTATTTAAGTATATCAGTTTTGGATTTATTGTTGAAACCTGATGGAGATTTCCTTTTATACTCTGCTATAATTCCAGGGCCATTATGGCTCTCAGTTAATGCCTTTTTTAGGCTTATGATTCCCCTTTCCCGCATATTAAACTCTAGAAGCTTCCTTTCATGGTTCTTGCTGTATATGTCATCGACTATCATAGAGCATCTACAAAATTTTTGAATATCTGCTTCCCATACTCTGAATAATAACTTTCAGGATGGTACTGGACACCAAAAAATTTTCCATCCTTTGAATGGAAACCCATTATTTCTCCATCAGTTTCTGAAAAGGCATCCACAATTATTTTCGTGCTCCCCTGCAGTACAAGGGAATGATATCTTATGGCAGTAAACTTTTCCGGTACATTCCTGTAGAGGAATGAATCACCATGGACTATAATATCCGGCTGTCCATGCATTAGCCTTCTGGATAAAACTATGCTTGTTCCAAGATAATATCCAAGTATCTGGTTGCCAAAACACACTCCAAGGAATTTGGAGTCCCTGTGACTATCTATAAATTCATAGAGGTTTCCGCGATCGTCAATATTTTCTGGATTTCCGGGCCCCGGAGATATTATATAACCATCATATTGTTCTATATCCTTTAGATTATTGTTTTCCCTGACATCTACATGGACATCAGGCGAACTTACATACTGGTATATGTTATAAACAAAGGAATCATAATTATCAATAATCAATATTTTTTTCATATATTCCCCCTGTTACCGTTAAAATTTTTGAGTAAATCTCTGCAACTTCGCTGGCAGGAACAGAATCCTTTACTATGCCAGCCCCGGCCTGCGTATAACTCTCACCATTTATTTTGAACATGCTCCTGATTAAAAGCGCAAGATCCATTTCTCCATTGCCAGCTATGCCCAGTGCACCTGCATATGCACCACGGGGCAAATCTTCATATTCATTTATCAGTGAAATTGCCTTTTTCTTGGGTGCACCACTCACTGTTCCGGCAGGAAATACGGATTTTAGGATATCTCCAGGGCCGGAAGATTCCAGTTTTCCTGAAACCGTGCTAACTATATGCATTACACTTGCAAACTTCCTGATCTCCATTGAACGCATGACTTCAACTGTTCCGGGGTAACAAATCCTGCCAATGTCATTTCTGGCGAGATCTACTAACATTCTATGCTCCAGGAGCTCTTTTTCATCATTTTTCAGATCGTTCTCAAGATACCTGTCCTCCGATTCAGATTTGCCTCTTTTTCTTGTTCCAGCCACCGGGTAAATAGTTATTGTACCATCTTCAACTGAAAGCAAGTTTTCAGGAGAGCTCCCTATTACTTCCATGTCACCGAATTTATAGTAATAAACATAAAGAGACCTGTCATTCATCAGAAATTTTTTTAATATATATAGTGGGTCATACTTTCCCAGATCAAACCTACGTGACAGGACAATCTGAAGCAGATCTCCTTTTTT
>JAKBQO010000003.1 GCA_021835185.1 Thermoplasmata archaeon | reverse complement strand
TATTGTTATCCTCTGCCTTGCTCTGGCACGATCTGACATTCTTCCAACAAGACTTACTGGCTGGAAGTTAACTCCTCTTACAACGTCCATGTTTGACTTTGCGAACTTGATCATATCTCCAAGATACTGGTCATTTATTCCACCAATAACTGTAGGTACAAGAACTACACCCATGGGTGCCTGTTTGTAGTGTTCCAATGCCATAGGGATTTCCCAGAAATTCTTCGGGTTTGATCTCGGGGTTGGACCGTCAAAACTTGTGTAAACAACGTTTGAACCTGCGTCCCTGGCTCTTTTAACAAAGTCTGGATCGTATGCGGCCCTGACACTGTTTGTGTTCATCTGCACATGTTCATATCCTTCTTCCCTGGCTATTCTGATTACATCTATTATATCATCCCTTAATGTTGGCTCTCCGCCAGTTATCTGAACTGCATTTGCACCAACAGGTTTCTCGTTTCTCATTCTTCTGAGCATTAACCTGATCTGGTCAAGTGATGGCTCGTATATGGGCTCGTTTTCTTTTGCGTAGAAGAAACAGTACCAGCATGATAAATCACAGCGGTTTGTTATAACTACGTTTCCCAATCCTGTATGGGATTTATGCTTTACACAGAGTCCACAGTGCGTGGGGCATATAATTTTATCAGCATATATTGCTACGTTGGGGTTAAGTATTTTTGTTCCCTCTTTGTCCTGGTATTTCTTAGCCTCCTCGTACATATCATAGTCTTCCCAGTATTTTTCTTTTGTTATTCCGTGTTCTGCGCATTCCTTTATAAGGTCTACTTCTCCGCCTTCTTCATATACTATTGCGGGGATTCTCATCTGATCGAATTTCTCTTCATCTGCACACAGGGGGCATAAGCTTTCTGTTACTCTTAAAACAAGCATATCGTCTGTAATTAAATGGCCCATTCCCTTCAAAAACTCATCTACAGTTTTGAATGGTGCATTTCTACTTATTTCAAAGTCATTAGCCAATCTGACTTCCGACTTATTTCTTTCTTCTGTCAATACCATTTTAATTCACCTAATTAACTAATTATGTTAAGCAAATAGAATAATATATATGTTTTGTCTTTATTCTTGCTAATTGCTTAAAGGACTAATTAGTCATGATAATTACAAATTATACCTTTATATATAAAGAAAAATGGTAGATGTTTGCAATTTCTTGTTAAAGGCTAATTAAATGGCAAATTTGAGGGAGTATAATATACATATTAAACCGGTTAATATTACGATATATTTTCCAATCCAAAACTCTGCGGTGTTAATACTTTTATGTATAATTCTTTCAGAAAAATTTGCAATTTGAAAATGAAATTATATATAATTTGATACATACAGTAGAAAATCCAGATTAAAGTATTCTAACAGACAATACATAAATTAATATTTTTTATTTTGGATACGGAGTTGCTTTAGAAGCTGCTCATACATATAATCTATATTTTTAGAGTTCTGTACCTTTATGCCTTTGTCAGATAAGTAATTTTTAAGCTGTTCACGTGTTATAATTCCATTTTCATTCCCATTTGTTTCGGTTATAACTGCAGGTATTAATTTTAATAATTTCACTCTTTCCTCAGACTTTTTATTGTTTTCTATCTTCCTGCGGGCCTCATGGTTTACCTTGTCAATTTTTAATTTTAAATCGTTTTCCACGGGGAAATCAAAATTTATTCCCTTGTACAGCCAGAAAGTCCTCATATTTTCTTCCATGTCATAATTTGAGCTATCTGGAAATTCATTGTTGAAATATTGAATCATGTCCTGCACCAGGGAATCGATGGATTTCTCATTAACTTCCCGGGTAAGCGGCAGTACCTTCTTTTCTTCATTCTCTTCCAGCAGGTCGTCTATGTTGAATGTGTTAAGTTCTGAGAACCAGTCAGCTTCATCATGATATTTATAGCCAACATCGTTAAATATGTACATAATATCAATTTCAGCTATTTTGTTCCTGTATTTATTGCAATCTATGGTGGAGCAATCCATATCCTCATCCTCAAAGCGTTTAACAGAAAGCACAAGAGATTTTATCCCACTATCCTTCGCATTTTTCAGGAATTTAGATGCACCACCCATATGTTTGTCCCATTCAAAGCTTATAACTATATCCACATCAGTGGAGTAATATAGAGAAAAGCCATTTTTCTTAGAATAATTAACAATGCTATTCCAGAGCAATTCCATTTTGTCTTTCATATTAGACCACGATACATTAGATTAAGCCTAAACTAATATAAAAATATTTTTACTGAAAAACTATACAGGTGATTTTGCACGGTCAGCTGTAATATAACCATATCTGGCATAATATTCGTTAAAAGTCCCCGATTCTATTGTGTGGAAAACATCTATTGCAGCTGGGCTGGCATTTTCCAGAAGAAGCCATGAAAATTTTTCCTTTACAACATCGGGAAAATAATGCCGGAATTTCCAGTAGTTCGCTTCGCTTTTTAACATTATTCCATAGTCCACATCCCCATTGATGAGCTTTTTTGGAATTTCCCTGTTAGGAACGTCACAGATCGCTGTATTTTCCTTTAATTCCCCATAATAACCACACTTTTCCTCATAATAATTTTTAAAGGCAATTCCGGTAGCACTGGTTCTCGGATTCGGAATAGCAAATCGGAAATTTTTAAGTTCCGATATGCTCACCTGCTTCTTCTTGCCTGTATAAGCGACACAGAGGGCGTCTTCAAATGCCTCCTTTCTCTCCATCGCTTTCATGTCATGTATCAGCCTGTTGCTCTGACATATAATTTCAGGCCTATTTTCAATTACAAGATTCCCTATGGTTATGGGCGATCCATTAGCCCTCTTTCTAATATATACTTCAGGCAATGTTTCAAAGTAAGTTTTAACTCCTTGTGAAGTAAAATATGATATAATAGAGGGAATAATGAACCACTGGCTTCCAGGAACAGTTAATTTAACCCCGCTGATAGAACCATAAAAATCTGAAACAACATCAAATCCGGGTACTGCAAATTTCATTATGAGTAATTTAATAGAATTATATAATCTATATTATTGAAAAGTTGCAAGATTTTAATTGTTTATTGTGATTGGTTTTCATCTCAAAAAATGTGAATATCTAAAATTTATAGTTTATTTATTTTGGAATAGAATATTTGCCCGGTGCCCCTATCCTGTAGCTATGTATACGGTATCACAAAATATTATGTTGACCGTTTTACATCTATTGTATTTTTCTACAGATTATTGAATTATATTGGTGGATATTATTCTCAATTATATTTAGAAAATAGGAATAAATCGAAGTAAGAATTAAAAGTTCATCTTTTAAATATTTAATGTTACTTTTCGATTTAAAAATATAGATACTAATAGTTTCATGTTATAATATTGAATATAAATGTTAAAATAATGAAATCAGACAAAATATATATGTTTTCGTTTTTTTTTGATTAATTTTCACATAATAATAACGTATTTATACGTTATACGTATGATGGAAATGTAGGGTGAAAGTATGGGACAGAATCAATTAGAAACTGTAATATCAGTTGAAAATGGAAAAGAAAAGAGAGTTTTGGTCAGGACATACATGGGTCGGCCTTCAAAATTACATGAAAACCAGATGATAGCCTTGAAGAACTGTGTAGAAAATAAAAAGGTATGCACAGTCCACGAAATTCAAGAATACATAGAAGAGGAGTTTAATGTAACGTATTCATCCAAGGAAGTACGTGAAATTCTTAGAAAATTTAATCTTACTTACTATCCATTGCTCAGAAAATATACATATCCAAGTTATTATAACGAAAAAATAATTAAAAAGTTCGATTTCTAAATTTTATTTTTATAACTTTGCATTAGAAATTATTTTAAGCCCGGGTTATATTACACGCCATGAATATAAGAGATTACATTAAATCAAATTTTGTGGTTGTGGGCCATAGAGGTTTGCCTTCCGAATATGTCGAAAATACCATAGAATCATTTGAAAACGCTTTCAAATTTACAGATATTGTGGAACTTGATGTTCACCTCAGCAGCGACAATGAAGTATATATTATTCATGATTTTAACCTTAACAGGCTTGCCTCAATTGATAAGGATATAGAAAACATTGAATCCGCTGAAATCGACAGAATTATGGTAAGGGGGCAGAATATACCAAAATTGCGTGATTTGTTTAAATTATTCAGGGATAAATATTTTCTCGTTGAGCTTAAAACTGTGCATGATGATGGTTACCTTGTAAAAAATGAATTAACTAAGTATACACTGCAGGTTGTCGAATCCATGGGCATGGAAGACCATGTGTGCATTATATCATTTGACCCTTATGCCTTGAGGAGGGCGGGCGAGCTAAGCAGGACTATCATGCTGGGTTTTGATTATGACCAGCATTCTGAAAAATACATTGGAAAAATAGATTGCAAGGATTTGAAATCAATGGGCGTTTCATTATTCTTACCGGAATACAAAAAAGAATATATGAAAAAATTTAAGGAAATACAGGATGATGGATATTTTGTAGTTCCGTGGACAGTTGACAGGGAAGAGGATGGTGTGTTTATCGCTAATTCGGGTTTAAATGGATATATAACAAATATGGTAGATAGAATGTCCAAGCTCTCCCGCTAATTGCCAGGCAAAATATTTAAAATAGTTGGGATAAATCCCATAAGAAAAATATTAATGCTTTTAGCCATTAGGCTATTATGGAAAATTTCTGGGACCTTAAAATTAAAGAAATAAAAGGATCTTTTAAGGAAGATAAAAACTATGAAGAGTGGAAAAAGACTATACTGGAACCGTGGAATAAAAAAACGGGGTATAGGGATAAAATCAGGACAAATTCATCATCAATGCCGGTAAAAGAGCTATATACACGTGGCGACCTCCCGGACAATATTGACAGTATCCTTGGAAACCCCGGCGAATATCCATTTACAAGAGGCGTATATCCGAATATGTACCGTGGAAGGAACTGGACAATGAGAATGTTTTCAGGCTTCGGAACACCGGACGATACAAACAAACGATTGAAATATCTTATAGAAAATGGAGAAACAGGGCTCAGCATTGCCTTTGATATGCCAACACTTTATGGATTTGACTGTGATAATAAAAGGGCTGAAGGTGAGGTTGGAAAATGCGGTGTAAATGTATCTTCACTGCATGACATGGAACGAATTTTTGATGGCATAGACCTCAGCAAGGTCAGCACATCAATGACCATCAATGCCCCTGCTGCCATACTTACTGCCATGTACTTCGTCCTTGCAGAGGAAAAAGGCATTCCGCTGGAGAAGATAGCCGGAACTGTACAGGCAGATATATTGAAGGAGTACATAGCCCAGAAAGAGTGGATGTATCCACCGGAAGCCCATTTAAGGCTTATAAGGGATATGCTTACATATTCAACAGAGCATGTGCCAAAATGGAATTACATAAGTGTCTCCGGGTACCATATAAGGGAAGCGGGGTCCAGTGCTGTCCAGGAACTTGCGTTCACCCTAGCCGATGGATTTTATTACATAGAGATGGGAATGAATGCTGGACTGAATGTTGACGATTTTGCACCCAGGATGTCATTTTTCTTCAATTCATCGATAAATTTCTTTGAGGAAATAGCAAAATTCAGGGCAGCCAGAAGAATCTGGGCAACAGTATTGAAAGAAAAATACCATGCCAAAAATCCCAGAAGCATGGAATTGAAATTCCATACACAGACATCCGGCTATACACTTACCTGGCAACAACCGCTTAACAATATAGTGAGGACAACAATAGAGGCAATGGCTGCAGTACTTGGTGGAACACAGAGCCTGCATACAAATTCCTATGACGAGGCATGGGCTTTGCCTACAGACGATGCGGTAAAGGTTGCATTGAGAACACAGCAGATAATTGCAGAGGAAACAGGAATAGCAGATGTGATTGACCCGCTTGGCGGTTCATATTATCTTGAAAGGTTAACCTGTGAGATGGAGATAGAAGCATACAAATATTTCTCCGAGATAGAAAAAATGGGCGGCATACTCGATGCTGTCAAATCAGGATACATACAGAAGGAAATCGCTGACACTTCATATAAAAAGCAGTTGAAAATTGAAAATGAAGATGACATAATAGTTGGCGTGAACAGGTACGTTGATAAGGATGAAAAGCCAATAAACACATTAAAAATTACAGATATAGCTGAAAACGGGCAGATCAATAGCCTTAAGAATATAAAATCAAAAAGGGATGAATCAAAGGTTGCCGAATCCCTTGAAAAGCTGAAAAATGCCATGGAAGATGAAAGCGTAAATCTAATGCCATATATCATGGATTGCGTACGGAACTACTGCACACTTGAGGAAATATCAAATATCGGGAGGGATATATTTGGAGAATGGAAAGAACCGAAAATATACTGAAGCACCAATAAAGATTCTGCTGGCTAAACCTGCTATAGATGGGCATGATAGGGGTATATTTGTCCTTGCCAAAGCATTCAGGGATGCGGGAATGGATGTCATATATGCTGGATTATTGCCAACGCCAGAAGAGGTAGTTGATACCGCAATTAATGAGGATGTAGATGTAATTGCATTGAGCCTGTTAAATGGTGCCCATATGACAGCCTTCAGGAATGTTATGGAGAGCTTGAAGAAGCGTGGGGTGAGTGATATAGCAGTGGTTGGGGGCGGAATAATACCAGATGAGGACAAGCCAGCCCTTGAAAAAATGGGCATAACCGGAAATTTCGGTCCTGGGACACCACTTAGCGAGATCATCAGCCACATAAAAAAACGTGCAAGGGAAATCAGGAAATTGAGGGAAAATGAATATTGAAAGGCTAACTGATGGCATACTCCATGGAGATTACAGGAGCATTGCAAGATCAATATCACTTATAGAAAATTCTGGATATGAATTAAGGAAAGAGATCATTAGCAGGATATACAGGCATGGGAATGCAAAAATAATAGGCATAACAGGGCCACCAGGAGTTGGAAAAAGCACACTGATAGGAAATCTTGCCCCGAAACTTTCGGAGCATGGAAAGGTTGCAGTGCTTGCTATTGACCCCGCAAGCCCGTTCTCAGGAGGATCTATACTGGGGAATAGAATAAGGATGCAGACAGCTCTGAGCAAAAAAAATATCTATATGAGAAGCACATCCAACAGGCTTTTTAATGGCGGGCTTTCAGAATATACCTGGGATATAATCAAAATCCTTGAAGCAGCAGGAAATAAATTTATTATACTGGAAACTGTGGGTTCCGGGCAGTCAGATGTGGATGTGATGAATATTGCGGATATAACATGTGTGGTACTTGCTCCAGGGCTCGGGGATGAAATACAGGCAATTAAATCAGGCATAATGGAAATTGGGGATATTTTTATCATAAATAAAATTGACAGGGAAGGGTCATATATGGCAATAAAAGATATCAGGGAATCATTGAATATGAGCAATAAACTGTCAACACCGGTCATAGGCCTGAACTCTATTACAGGTGAAAATTACGGGGAACTGATAGATAACATACTTAGAATGGATAAGAAAAATGTAAAGGAAAAATATTACAGAAAGTTGAAAATGACAGTTATGGAAACGATATATAGCGATTATTCAAAGTACATAGACAGTATTGAAGATGATAAAAATGTGCCTGATGAGGATCCATATACCATGGCAGAAGATATATTGAAAAGTAGGCCAGCAGGTGGTGAAAGGCCTGAAATAAGAAACACTGAAAATTCCGGCGAAACAGGTAAATAGAACCTTATGGGCTGAAACACAGGGATATATTATACCGCAGTAAAGTTTTCATGGAAGGCATAGATTTTCTTATTGTTTTCTTGATTCTACGCGAGAAGTATTTTAAAATGCTTATTCCAACATTAATGTATAAACAATGCTCTTCTTTATGCTTGAACAAAATGGATATGATTTCCCTTTAATTTTCTAATATGCCCGTGGTATAATAGTCTGAACCAGATGTTAATACTATTCAGACATTTTATGATGTACTTGATCTGGATTATAAATTAAATTATAGGATAAATATGACGTGCCCATGTCTAATATTTAAGTGCTGAAAACTGGTTTGGGAAAAAATTTATTTGTTAAATCGAATAGATAATGTTAATTGAATAAATTTGGTTAACACAAACTTTTAGTACTCTTAATTTATATTTGAAATATGTACAGACCGTTAAAATATTACTCAGATGAGTTTATGAAAAATATAAACAACAGGGCCAAGGAAATAATGACATTTATGTATCCGCCAGTAACCATGTATGAAGATAATGGATATATAGGAATAGAAGCAGACCTTCCTGGTTTCAGTAGAGAAGATATAAAGGTAACACTGGAAAAGAATGCTATAGTCATCAGAGCAGAGAGAGAAATAAAGCCTGAAGGCACAGTATTTGAGAACCAGAGGCCGGAAAAAGTCTTCAAAAGGATGTCCCTTCCAATGGAAGTAGATACTGAACAGGAATTTTCAGCAAAATACAACGATGGCGTTTTATCGTTAAAAATACCTGTAAAAAATGTCAAAACAGTTAAAATAGAATAATTATTTTTTTATAATATATGCAAAAAGGATAATGTCTATTATTATAACAATATATGATATTACAGGATGACTCCTGGAAAATAATACCATAGCAATAAGAATAGCAGAAAGAAATACAGTTGATGGAAGTTTTTTATTTTCATTTGTTTCGCCATTTCTCTCCTCAAGCGCCCGTTTGAGCAGTGGCAGTACATCAAGCCCCTTTTCTATTGATATTATTGACTTCTGGGCGAATTCGTTCATTTCTTTAAGATATAATTCCTGAAGCATCCCCTCATTGTAAAGTATATCACGCAATACTAGCACAAACTTGAAATTCGGGTCAAGTGTTTTGCATATTCCCTCTAGAAGTGATGACATCCGCATATAGAGTACAAGTTCCCTTGGAAGGTGGAATGGGAATTCGAATATCACATTGTTTGCAATTTCAAGCAATTCCCTGATATCCATTTCATTAACGTTTGCACCTGACAGGTTAGCTATTGAGAGTTCTATCCCTTTCCTTATTATGCCCCTGTTTGCAGCTGGGGATAGGGCGTTTAATTGCAAAAGTGAGTCCATTATGGTGTCCGGGTCTTTATTTATGAGGCCATCGTATAGTTTTAAAAGCTTGAACCTTGTATCATCGTCCAGCTTTCCAACCATGCCGAAATCATAGAGTATTATCTTTCCATCATCAGAAATAGCTATATTTCCTGGATGGGGGTCAGCATGGAAAATATCGTTTCTCAATAACATCCTGATAAATGTGAGATCAAGATTATGGGCCAGTTTTGGCAGGTCTATTCCTTTCTCCTTCAGTTTTTTTACATCTGTAACTTTTATGCCACCAATATATGTAAGTATTATAACCTGACGGGACGCGAATAGAACTTCAGGGATTATGATATCATATTTCTTTATATTATTCCCTATACGCTTTATATTCTCTGCCTCTACAAGGTAATTTGTTTCATCGTATATTCTGGCAGAAAAATCTGAGAGCACATTAGATATGCTTATGTAAAGGTAATTATCGATGAAACGCTTGAACATATTAAGCAGTTTCTTTATTATAATAAGATCCCTTTTTAAGACATTATCTATATTGTGCCGGTTAACTTTTACAGCTGCATCCCTTCCCTTGTATTTTGCACGGTATACCTGCCCCAGTGATGCCCCGGATATGGCATTTTCATCGAAACTTTCAAAAACAGTTTCCATTTTCCCAACATTTTCCTCTATAATCTGTTTAGCGTAAACAAAATTGTCCGGAGGAACCTTATCCTGGAGGTCTGAAAATGCTTTTAAATATTCCTTGGGCAAAAGATCCGGCCTTGCAGAAAGTACCTGCCCCAGTTTTATAAATGTAGGGCCAAGTTCTATAAAAGCATTTACTGCAGCACGGCCATGGTTTTCTATTTTATAATCATATTCTTCCTGCTTTTTAGATTTCTTACGATCTGAGCTGAATCTTAAAAATACAGGAAGCAGCTTTGCCAGATAACGCATTTCAATCCTGTTCATGCCTTTAAGCCCGGTATTCACCAGAGCCTATTTTAAACATCCTTTTAATATTTACGACAATGCTTAATTACAGGCAGGAAACTGATCATATCAACTGGAAATAAACCTGAATATTTATTCTAAATAGGGTATTGCTTCTATTTTAATGGATAAAAACTATTGTATCAGCATTGGATATGTGTTAATTTTTTAGTGTCAGGGCATGGAAAATGGAATGCCATATCCAACTCTGGATATTTATCAATAGAAATAATATAATACATCCTGGTATTAAGACATGCATATGGATGAAATGGATAGCAGCATACTAGTAAATATTATTAAGAATCCGAGGCAAACATTAACAGAACTGGGGTCAAAGCTGGAATTGAGTGAGCAGGTAATATATTACAGGCTTAAAAATATGAAATTTAAAAGCATTATAGAAAAATACTTTCTGCGTATTAATTATGAAAAACTTGGAATGAAATCCGTATATCTGGCATTTGAAAATGATGCGCCGTATCCAGAACCGGTAAACGCTAAAATAATGTGCCTTGAAAAAATTACAGTATATGGGCTTTCTGGCAAAGAAGAAGAACTGAATGATAGGATAGAAAACCTGTGCTCTTACCTGGGAAAACCGTTTATGAGGTATGAAGCCCCTGTTTCAGGTAAAAAATTTGAGCTGTCAGCACTGGATAAAGAAATTTTAGATGAATTGTCAAAGGATCCGCTTGCAAGTGCAGTTAATATAGCAGACAGGCTTGAAAGAAAAAGTAGCACAGTCAAGAGAAGGATAGATTATATGCTTGAAAACGGAATAATATCTATCATTCCGAAGATAAATTTAAGGATGGTGAATATAGTTTTAATTGCCATATTCTCATCAACAATAGAAGAATTTAGCTCTATTATAGATAGCAGGCTGCTTATAGCCTATAGCCCCGGTTCAGGGTTTGCAATTACAATCACAGATTCACTGGAAAGCGCCAAAAAATTAATCGATAATATAAGAAAAAAAGATAAAAATGCAGAGGTTATGGTTGTTTATGATTATGATTTTTATCCCTGAAAAGTATAGATATCATTGCCGGGAAGTAAATATTCCTTATAATAAATGTGTCTATGAGCAGTGATATTATAAATGCTATGCCCAGTTCTTCAAGAAAAGCCACAGGTATAATGCTTAATGAACCGAGTGAAACTGCAAGAATAAGGCCTAGGGATGTAACAACCTTTCCTGAATACCCGATTCCGTGTTTTATTGCTTCATCGTTTTTCTTTTCTTTCTGTTCCTCCCTGATTCTCGATATTATAAAGACGGTGTAATCATTGCCGAGCGAGAATAATATGATGAACAGTATTATTGGTATTAAATAGATCAATGCCTCATGCAATAGATAAGTTGAAATAAAGTATAGTATAGAAGTTGTCCATGCGACACTGAAGAATACGCCAATGAGTGATATAAATGGATATTTCCATGATTTAAACGATATTCCTATAATTAATCCGATCACGGCAACAATAAGAACTTCCAGTTCAGTATATATCCTTGAATTGGCATTTTTTTCGTCTATAATGGTGGATGTCAACCCGCCAACTATGAAATTATTGCTGCTCCTCATCTCAGTAACTGTGTTAATGGCATTTTTACTATAGGGGTTATACTTCAGATATACTGTAAATACAGCATATTTCCCATTGATTATATAGGAAGTAATATTATTGTCTGTAACATTCTTGCCTGCGGCAAATGGCCCGTAAACTGATGTGACACCGCTGGTATTGAACAGGTACTTTGCATCACTTAACAGGGTTGAATTGGCATTTGTTGTTTTGCTGAGGTTCACAACGTCGTATACAGGATATAGATGGGAATCGCCGAAGTTATTGTTTATTTCAGTTTCTGCATGAACAGAAGAAAGGCTCTGAGGGAGGCCTGTGTTGAAATTATAGGATGTTGGGACAGCCAGAAAGCCGTATATGCCTGATGCACCTAGAATTCCTATTATTGCTATAACCAGTATTTTATGCCTTACGGACCTGCCAGCAATTTTGTAGAAGATGGAGTTCTTAACATCGTCTTTTCCTATTTTTTTCATCCCGTAAGCCATGAATAATTTCTTTCCAAAGAACGACATTGCTGCCGGCAATAATGTTGTTTCCAGTATGATTGTGAATATTACAGCAAATAGTAGTGATGTCCCCCATGACCTGAAACCCGGAATAAAGTAGAATGTAAAGAGGCTAAATGCCACAGTTAAACCGCTTATGGTTACAGATTTTCCAGATTTGCTAACCGCTTCACCGAAAGCCTCATCCTCAGTTTTCCCGGCCCGTAAACTTTCGCGGTACCTTGAAACTATGAATACAAAGTAATCCGCAGATACACCTAAAATAACAGCAGTCAATGTATAGTTTACAATAAAACTGACATGGTGGAATAGAAGCCCTGAGAGGTATTCAGAAGTGTATCCAAGTAGGAGTGCAATGCCTGATATCATAAATACCAGGATAGCAGATTTCCATGATACAAGTGTTATAAATATGGCTATAGCAAGAAATATAAAGATTAAGCCGAAAGCAAAACCAGCCTTTGCAGTTTCCTTTGATGTTTCATATGAAATGGCGCCATTTCCTGTTATAAGTGCATGGTTTAGATCCTTGCCAGCAACATTTTCAACTGCAGGTGTTGCCAATTCACCTGCAGTTTTGCCACCGACTATATCAGTTCCACTCTTAACAGTGAAAATAACATTTATTATGCCTATATCACCGGCCATATATTCTTTCTTCAGGTAAGAAGGAACATTCAACAATCCATAATGGTAAAGGTAGTATTTTCCAGGATCATTGCTATGTATTGCTGCTGAGGCCATATAGTTGTTAATGTAAATTCCATTTTCTGACAGATAGAATGCTGTTGCATTAACAAGACTACCAGAATTGCTGTAGTTATTTATTGTAAATGTACTGTAAACGATATTAGTATATGGAGTTTTTATTGCCTGATATGAATTCTGTATAGCCGAGCTAACCCTCCCAAATGGAGACCCTGTAGTATTATTAATAGAAGATATGAAGTCATGTTCGTAGGAGTTGGAATTATTGTAACCTGAGGATTCAGCCGCTGTATAAATAGAGCTGTTTGCAAATGAGTTAATTTCCCAGTGGGCATAAAAATTTGATGGGAAACTGAAAATATCATGTGACGTGGCATTTATACCGGAATAGGCATCTCTAATATTTTCGATATTAGATTTATTGAATTCTTTGTTTATAGCGGTCATATATGCACTGTAAATGGATTGGGAACCGCTAAAATATTTGAGACTTGAGGAATTTAAACTGCTCTGGAAAGCGAGAATTGATTTTGCCGTATCGGAAGAACTTAAATTTTGATAGTATGTGCTGTTTATAACTACAATCAACGTGGAATTTTGCTGGTACTTTTCAGATACAATTTTATTTGCTATTGTTGATTCTGCATGTGAACTCACATTTGTTGTGGTTGAATATGTTAAAAAGCCAGAATAGCCGAGAACTGCCGGGATCATAAGCAGCAGTATAACCACCCATATTATTACCACCAGTATCCGCTTCTTCCTTATTTTTTGAGTCAGGGACATAATATGGAATGTTCTGGTTATAAATAGAAACTCATCAAAAAAATTTTTAAAAATTGCCCCTTGCTCCTTTGATATTACTGAATATATAACAGGTACAATTTTAACCTGATGTCAACCCAGGAACAATAAAAAAGAATAAATCATACCATATAATTCTATGTTGTGAATAACATGGAAATTTCTCCATCAATAATCTCCAGTAACCTTCTGGAACTCGGAACCCAGATTAAGGAATGCCAGGATGCTGGTGCAGGGTCTTTTCATCTTGACATTATGGATGGCCATTTTGTAGACAATATAACTATGGGGCCTGACCTTGTTGCTGCAATAAGAAAGGGCACGAATCTCAGGCTTGATTGCCATCTTATGATAGAACGCCCGGACCGCTATTATAAATCGTTCATAAATGCTGGAGCGGATGTTCTTTTAATACATTATGAAACGCCTATTGAGGTCATTAATTTAATAAAAAAGTTTCAGGACGAGAACATAAGGTACGGCATTGTCATAAACCCGGACACTGATGTAAAAAAAATTTATAAGTTAATCCCGGGTAGTGAAATTGTTCTTGTAATGTCTGTGTTTCCAGGATTTTCAGGCCAGAAATTTATAGAAAAATCACTTGAGAAGGTTAAAGCACTGAGAGAGTTTATTGATGAAAATAATTACAGTACCAGAATAGAAATAGATGGTGGAATAAATAATGAAACGGGAAAACTGGCCGTAGAGGCTGGCGCAGATATACTGGTATCCGCTTCATACATATTTAAAAATGGCATTAATGAAAGCATTAAAAAATTAAAATCTTTATAAATTAAAAACTATTCTCCCATTTACCCTATCCTTAAATGCATGCAGTGCATCTTTTATATCCCATAAACTGTATTCCTTGTATACGGGCAGGCGAAAATTACTTTTTTCCAGTATCTGCATAAGTTCTGTTAAATCTTTCCTTGTCCCGCCGGTTGACCCTATTATTTCCAGTTCATTAGTGTAAACGTTTGCTATGTCAAGGTCTGCGTTTCTTCCGGTTAAAACCCCGTAAGTTACTATTTTCCCTCTTCTCTTCAAATGCTTTATTGAATCTCCGAAAAGTTTTCCTCCAAGCGGGTTAACAATAATATCAGCTTTGAAGTCGTCAGGGACAGAATCCAGCACCTTAATGCCAAGGCTTTCAAGTTCCCTGTTTCTGGAGTATACATAAACATCCATACCCATCTGGCGTGCTATCTGCACAGTAAATATGCCTGTATTTCCCGCACCATATACCAGTATCTTATCGTTTATCCCTGCCCTGGCACGTTTCAGCGATCTGTAGGATGTCAATGCCCCAATGCCGATGCTGACAGCCGTGTTGTCATCAATGGACTCAGGAACCCTGAAAAGATTTTGCTCCCCTATTTTTATATACTCAGAATAGCCACCGTTGGTTATAACACCCCATATCCCACCATTGTAGCATAAATGTTCATTTCCAGAGTAGCACATATCACAGCCATTGTCAAAAACGCGATTGTATACTATTACACGATCCCCCTTGCGTATCCGTTTTCCATCTTCCATGGCAATTCCCATTACCTCTGAACCAGGAATATGTGGCATAGGGTATACATTATATACAATGTTTCCAGCTATAAGATTGTAATCCAGTGGATTTAACCCTGCCTTTACTATTTTTACCTTTATGCCTTCTCCTGAGAGGTCTTTATCCACAATATTTACATTTTCTATGCCTGGTTTTGCGAACTCAATTGCTTTCATATATTAATATGGGCATCGCATTATTAAATTTATTTAATGGAAAATACCTAAAATAATTTTATATAAAATTTTTATTTTCCTTCTTCATAAAAAAATTATTACATTTTCTCGATTCTGGATTTTAATTCCTTCAAAGAGATATTTTCAGGAGAATTTTTCAGGGCATTGTCCACTGCCTGAAGTGCTTTTTCCTTATTCCCCATTTTAATGTATATATTTGCCTCGTCCTTGTAATATTCAGGATTCCTTGCCAGTTTAATGCAATCATCCAGATCTCCGAGCGCGTCTTCGTATTTCTCCATTTCCGTGTATATCTGGGACCTTTTATACAGAAACACCGGATCGGCGCTGTTTAAATAAACAGCCTTGTTATAATCCTCAAGTGCGAGGTCTTTGTCCCCCTTTCTCCAGTAAACATTGCCCCTGTTATAATAGTAATCAGGCACATCATCTTCGATTTTTATTGCAGCATCAAATTCTGCCAGTGCATCATCGAACCTGTTCATATCATCATAAATAGACCCGAGGGTGTTGTGGTAATCCCCCCTGTCAGCACTAAGTGCTATTGCGCTCTTGCAATCTTTTATAGCTTCATTATACATGTGCATGGAATAGTAAGCAAGTGCCCTGTTTATATAATAATCAGGGTCTGTTTTAATCAGGTTAATTGCCTTTGTAAATTCCTTAACTGCATCGGGATACTGCGTAACATTAAAGTACGATATTCCCCGCTCATTATAGTCATCAGCTTCATCATCTTTATTATATACATAATTTCCGGCCATAGTATATGGTATTTATATTTTATATATTAACATTAAGTCCAGAGAATCATGAAAAAAGTTAATAATAATTTAACCTATTACCTTCTAAAGTGAATAATATAGAAGATTATAAAAAAACCCTCGATGGGCTTAAGGATAAAATCAATGCGCAGCTTGAGGAATATTTTAATTTTAAATTAAATGAGTGTGATGATGCCAGAATAAAAGATATAATAATCAAATTGCGTGATTTCACATTGAATGGCGGGAAACGTTTGAGACCAATATTAATGATCATGGGGTATAATATGTTCTCCGGGCAGGATGAAAGGATAATCAAGGCTTCAATTTCCATAGAACTGGCCCAATCCTTCCTTCTTATACATGATGACATAATGGATCAGAGCGATATGCGCAGGGGAAAGCCAAGCTTCCATAAGGCAGTAGAAGGAAGCCTGGATGGAAATGATGCTACAAGAATTGCGGAAAACCTTGCTATCAGCGCCGGCGACCTTATTGACACATTTTCCCATGAAGCACTTTTACGTTCCGGTTTCGAACTTGAAAATTTGCTGGATGCCGATTTTGAATTTTCCAGGATAATAGAGGATACTGGAAAGGGGCAGATACTGGATATATATTCTTCAATAGAGAATTTATATAGCGAGGAGAGGCTTACAAAGTTGCATTTCCTTAAAACTGCACGGTATACGGTGCAGGGGCCACTGCTAATGGGTGCTTATCTTTCAGGGAATAAAAAATATATCCAGGAAATAAAGGATTTTGGAAAATATGCGGGAATAGCCTTCCAGCTTTACGATGATATGCTGGGCATATTTGGGGTAGAAGAGAAAACAGGAAAGCCGGTTAAAGGTGATGTTAACGAAGGCAAAAAAACCCTGTTAATTATAAAAGCTTATGAGAACTCAGGGAAAGAGGACAGAGAGTTCATAGAAAGCTGCCTTAAATGCGGGGATGTAAGCGATTCTGATTTTAACAGGCTCCGGGAACTCATAAAATCAACAGGTTCATATGATTACACAAAACAGAAAATAGATGAATACAATAATATAGCAAGATCTGCACTTGAAAAAATTGATGGGGATAAGGAAGTAATAAAAATGCTTGATTTCCTTCTGGAATACCTTATAAAAAGAGAAAATTAATATTTTGGCATATGCCTGGAATACATTTCTTTTAATGTATTATCATCTATATGGGTATAAATCTGCGTGGTTGCAAGGCTTGAATGCCCCAGTATTTGCTGGATAAATCTTATATCGCCGCCATTGCGCAATATGGAAGTTGCAAATGTGTGCCTTAATACATGGGGTGTAACATTCTTTGTTATCCCTGCGTTCTTTGCCACCCTTTTCACCATTCTTTCAACTGTACTTGTATCAAATTTTGTTTTTTTATTTGATATAAACAGGTAATTGTTGCTGGATTTTATCCTGATGCGTTCTTTCATATACGATTTTATATGCTCACGGCAAATGTCCGGCATAACTACAATTCTGTCTTTATCGCCCTTTCCTGCATGAATATAAATGATATTCTCATCAAAATCTACATCGCCTATCTGCAAATTTGTTAATTCGCTTACCCTGATACCCGTATACAGGAATACTGATATTACGGCTATATCCCGGATGGATTTGGCTCCGTTTATGAGCACCCCCGCATCTTTCTGATTCAGGTAAACAGGCATTTTTTGCGATCGCCTGGGAGGGATAAGATTTGGGGGTGTATCTTTATTTTTAAATTTATAATACAATCTCAACGCTTTCATTGCTAAATACTGTGAAGCTTTTGAATATTGCTTCTCGGTTACAATAAAATTCTTGTAATTTTCTACATCGTCAAAATCAATAGAAGAAAGGTCTTTATTGCAATATGAGAGGAAACCGGATATAAGGAATTTATATTCCTTTATTGTATAGTAGCTTTTTCTTTCGGTAATCATGAACCGTTCAAATGATTTCAATTCACGGTTAATATCCATTATTGTGTATATATTATCACCTATTATTTTTATCTTTTTTTCTACTCCACCCTATGCCAGTAGATTATCACTGCCAAGTGAATCTGCAGAAATATAATATGATATAATCAAAGTGAAAAATAGGAGTATAACACCTTCAACAATCAGGTATCCCGCTTTAAGCCCATTATCCTGGCTTCCGTCCAGGGGAGATACATGAAGCACCAGGGCAAATAAAACTCCTGCAACTATGAAAATTGCCGCTGCTGTCACAAGATAATCTTTATGTTTATTGAAATTTCTGAGAGGGAATAGAAGTCCGGCAACAACAAATACATCACCGAATATTAAAAATATAGGAAATATTCTTGGTATTATGCCGTAATAGTATCCGGATTGAAAATATTTTGAAAGGCTATTGCCAGGAAGAAGGAAAATAAACAGGTATGTCAGCACCACTATAGCAAGGCCAGCAGAAAAAAATGTATTGTACCTGTTCATATTAATATTAATTGTCTGACATATTTAAACATTACGAATTGCATGATAATATATAAACATATAATAAAAATAGTTTCATACAATTTATACTTCCAAAATTTCTTATTTCCGGTATATTGAATAAAAAAATTCAATGTTTTATAAAAACCGGTGAAAGTATATTGAAAAACTTCAAAAAAGCCGGTAATACGTAAATTTATATTCTAATTGAATATCATAAGTCAATGGAATTCAATAAAACAAAGGCTATGCATTTCCCGAATGATGTTTACATAGGCCACAACGCCATAGATAGCATGCGCATAGTGGCTGAGAAAAATTTGAAATCCGGAACAATTTTGGTAATTACAGGGCAAAAAACATACAGGATAGCCGGTGAGGCTGTGGTGAATAAACTGGAAGGACTTAAGCACTATGTTTTATTTTCTGGCAACGCAACTATGGATGCAATAAAAAGTGCCAGAGAAGAAATAGCTGATATTAAAGTAGGCCTCGTTATTGGTGTTGGGGGTGGATCTAAAATAGACATGGGGAAAAAGATTGCCTTTGATTTAAATGTTCCTTTTATAAGTTTTCCTACTGCTCCGAGCCATGATGGGATCGCTTCTCCCAGGGCTTCAATATATGATGGGAAATCGTTCCTATCAATCGAAGCTGCAATGCCAACTGCAATTGTGGCAGATACAGAAATCATGGCAAAGGCACCATATCGTTTTGCTGCTGCAGGTGCTTCCGACGTAATAGCCAATATTACCGCAGTAATGGACTGGAAAATGGCCAACCGTATAAAGGGCGAAATATTCAGTACTACTGCCGCAGTTATATCTGAATATTCATCCAGAGAGCTTATAGAAAATGCAAATATGATCCAGCCAGGGCTTGAAGCCAGTATATGGATGATAACAAAACAGATACTCGCATCGGGTACAGCAATGGCAATAGCCGGTTCTTCCAGACCCGCCAGTGGCAGCGAGCATTTATTTGCACATGCACTTGAAATTCTTGGAAGCGGAAATGCGATGCATGGTGAACAGGTTGCAATGGGGTCTCTTGTGTCAATGTATCTCCACGGGGGAGACTGGAAAATGCTTTACGATACATACAAAAAAATAGGTGTATCAACAAAGGCAAAGGATTATGGGATACCGGACGAAATCGCCATTAAGGCATTATCTATTGCCCACCGGCTGAGGCCCCAGAGATATACCATACTTGGGGAAACAGACCTGAATGAGGAAGTTTCCAGAAATGCATTAAAGCTGACTGGAGTAATATAAGTTTTATATTTTAGTAGTAGCTCCACATATTTGCTGGCAACTTTGAACCAGCTATTAAATGCATATAGGGATTTCATACAAATTATAACGGTGAGATTTACTGCTGCAAAAAAACTGTTCGTTCTGTGGCATCTCTCTAAACCGGGGTTTTCTGCTATGAGACAGTAGATTTCTTATTGTTCACCGGCACTTAAACTGGCATCAAGGGAAAACGTAAAGTAATACAGCACATAACTTCAATTTCTGTATAATTATGTGCCCTATACCATTTAACATCAACAATAAGGCATAAGAAAAACCGGGAATTCCAGAAGTTGTCTTTGCGGTATTGAGTTTATCGTTCAAACAGAAAGATTTAAACTCCGGGTATTATATCATAACTTTAATAAACCATATAATTTTATGGAATATGATCAAATTGAATAAAATAAGTTTAATTGGTGTAAACCTGGCTAAAAAAGATTTAGTGTTCACATTCAGAGGGCCTTTAGCTGGAAAATGCGATGAGTGCAAAATTAGAAACGTTTGCTTCAACCTGGAACCTGGAAAATCTTATAGAATTAAAGAAGTAAAGGAACAGATTAATCCCTGCTTTATTTATGACACAAATAAAGTTTCCACAATTGATGTAGAGGAAGTTGAGAACACATACAATGTACAGAACGGAAAACGTCTGATGGAAGGCTCTTCAATGGAATTGCGAAGTATGAAATGTGATTATTTAACATGCCCCAATATAGAAAAATGCAACCTTCTGAACCTGAAAGGCAATAAGAAAATTGTTGTTAAAAAGATAATAGGGAAAATAAGCTGCCCGAAGGGATATGATATGCGGGAAGTTGAATCTTAATGTTAAAGATTGGATTAATCGGGAAGCCAAATGCTGGCAAATCAACTTTATTTTCGGCTATTACATCAATAGATGTAGATATAGCAAATTATCCATTCACCACCATTAAGCCTAATGTTGGTATTTCCTTTGTCAAGGACAAATGCCCTGAAAATGAGATAAATGCAAAATGCAATCCAAGAGAAGGCAAATGCCTGGATGGAATAAGATACATCCCGGTAGAAATAATAGATGTCCCGGGGCTAATAGAGGGTGCCAGTGAAGGAAAGGGCATGGGCAATGAGTTTCTTGACAATATACGTGATGCAGATTTAATAATCAATCTTTTTGATGCGTCCGGCATGACTGATATGGAGGGAAACCCTTCAGAGAGCGGCCATGACCCCCTGGATGATATCAAGTTTGTAAACAATGAGATAATAAGCTGGATGAATGGAAAAATTTCTAAGGATTGGCAAAAATTTGCAAGGAAGGAAGATAATAGCCCGGAACGCCTGGATGTCAAAATTCTCCAGAAAGCAGCAACATTCGGTTTAAGTGAAAAGGATGTTAGTTTTATAATGACTAAGGAATCGTTCCCGGACAAGCTTATACACTGGACAGATAATGACATTAACAGGTTCTCTGAGGCCATCCTTAAATATGTTAAACCCGTGTTCAGCATAGGAAATAAATTAGACCTGTTAACGGATGACGCAATAAAGGCCCTTAAAGAAAGAGAAAATAAAATGTATCTGATTTCAGCAGAATACGAGCTTTTAATAGAAAAGGCATATAATAACGGCTATATAAGTTCTGATGCAATTGATTTTACCTTTACGGATAAATCTGGAGAAGCCCAGAAAACCGTTCTTAACAGGATAAAGGAAAAGTACAGGAATGGAGAGATCATGCGATTTTATGATGTTCTCACTTCAATAATAAAATCACTGGGGTATATTGTAGTATATCCAGTTCTGGATGAAACAAAATGGGAGGATAAAAATGGCAATGTGCTTCCTGATGCTTACCTGATGAAGGATGGCGATACAGCACTGGATATGGCATATAAAATACACACGGATATAGGAAAGAACTTTATAAGGGCAGTGAACGGAAGAACCAAGAGAGTAATTGGAAAAGATTATAAATTATTAAATAATGACGTTATCAAGATAATTTCAAATTCAAGGTGATATAGTGCCCAATGGTATGAATGCAGGAAAAAAATTGATGAAAGCAAGGAAACATTATGCGTGGTCGGATCGTGATTATAAGAGGAGAATGCTTGATCTTAGAAGGAAAAGCGATCCCCTTGAAGGGTCCCCACAGGCCAAGGGCATAGTTATAGAGAAGGTAGGAATAGAGGCTAAGCAGCCCAACTCCGGAATTAGAAAATGTGTCAAAATACAGTTAATAAAAAATGGAAGGCAGTTATCCGCCTTTGCCCCCGGAGATGGAGCAATTAACTATATAGATGAACATGACGAAGTTATGGTGGAAGGCATAGGCGGAAGAATGGGCAGAAGTAAAGGAGATATACCCGGAGTAAGGTTCAAAGTCATTAAAGTTAATGGCATATCACTTAACGAGCTTGTGCGTGGAAGAAAGGAGAAAACAGTAAGGTGATTTCATGGAACAATTAATAATGAATAAATATGACGTTTCGGGCATACAGATAAAGGATCAGGGGCTTGCAACGTATATAAATTTAACATCATATCTTAATTTAGATACTGGCGGAAGGTTTTCCAATTATCTGTCAGGAAAAAGAAATGTCAATACAATTGAAAGGCTGCTTAATAACCTGATGAGAACCGAGAAGTGGACAGGAAAAAAGTATTCAGCATATAAAGTAATGAGCCAGGCATTTGATATCATAGCTACAAAAACCAAGCAGAACCCAGTTCAGATACTTGTATCTGCAATAGAGAATTCCGCACCCAGGGAAGAAGTAACAAGGTTAAAGTATGGTGGAATTGCCGTACCAAAATCAGTTGATGTTTCTCCATCCAGAAGGCTTGATGAGGCTCTCAGGAATATAGCCAGGGGAGCTACGAAGGCATCATTCAAACATAAAATCCATATCCAGGATTGTCTTGCCAATGAGATTCTACTTGCTGCCAGAAATGACGCAAACTCATTTGCAATAAGCAAAAAGGAAGAAATTGAAAGAGTTGCAGCTTCTGCAAGGTAATCTTTCAAATTTTTGTTTTTTTATTTATTCAGATATAAAAAAATTTTAGACATACTGCAAAGTAGATATTTAGAAGTTAAATTGTAATATCAGTGGTAAACAGTTATAGATACCATCAATAAAACTATGATGATTAATAATACCATGGTTATCATAGAATATATATGTGTCACTTTTCTTATTTTCTTAACCTCTTCCAGTTTACCCTGCTCGTTTAACCGGACGATGAGTTTCCCGTGGTAAATATTATTTCCGTACATAATAATAACCATGGCTATTATCAATATTTCTGCAGAGAAAAGCAATTCACCGCCAGTGCTTTGAAAGTATAGAGAAGGATTTAGCACATACCGGTAGGTCATCAATAACCCTGTCAGGATAAGCAGGCCCAGGGTTAAATTAGTCCAGAATGCAAATCTGTGCCCCACAAAACCCAGAAGCCGGGTCCTCAACTTATCATCGTTCATTTTGTATGATGCAGGCCACAGTATCAACCATATAAATATGGATCCTCCTACAAATGTTATAGCTGAAAGAACGTGTATGGAGAGAAGAATCAAAAATAGTATGTTATGTTCTGACTGTGAAATAACTAAATCTAAATACATCAGAGATAATTATTTCAATGTATATTAAGGTTATAAACGTGGCACTACTGGTCCAATGCAATATAATGCGAGTTAAAATTAAATAATTGTTAAATTTCTGTCTTAACGCCGGATATTTAACCATTCACATATTATTCATTTTTTTCAAGGAGTTTAATATTGAGAACTTTCTCAAGTTTCCTTGCGGTTGCTATATCTGGTAATAATTCCCCTCTTTCTATATTGGATAATACATTCTTCCGCTCGAATATCTTCTTTGCAAGTTCATCCTGGGTCATGTTCATTTCTTCCCTTTTGGCCTTTATCAGATCAGCATAATCTTCAACAACATCCAGTTCCTCCACATTTTCCCTGTGTACCGGTTTTTTTGTTGTTACAGGCTTTTTGAATGGTTTCTTGTATGTAACCACATTTATCTTCTTTTCAGGGAATTTTATTGTAACGTTTTCACTTATTTTGTTCAATTTCTTTTCTTCAACAGGTTCTCCAAACTTCGCACATTGCGGGCATACATTCAATATGGCACCTGATATCTTTACCTTAATTAATTTATCACTGGATACCCCACACATTTCACAGTTCATAGATATATATGCCCTACTAAAATATAGTTTTTCCCATTTCAGGGATAATAACGAATAGGATCTGATACATATTAATTGTTAAAATTTCATGGGGAACAATGGAAGTTCAACCTTATCTACTTCTGTTATTATTGTTGATTTGAATAGTTTGCAGGTGGAAGGTAGATACAGTAAGAAAAATTTCAATTATTGATAGAACTTCTGCATTCAAAAATTAGGGAAATTATTTATTTTCAATAGGTATAAAGACATATGAAAAAGCATGCCCAGCCATTACAGATAAATAACAGGCGAATAGTTAATGACAGAGGTAAAATATTCACTGTAAGCGGTTTTAACCAGTCAATTTATGGAGAAAAAATTAAAAAATCCGGCGGTTTTTATTTAAGGGAATGGAATCCAAGAAGGAGCAAACTAGGTGCAGCATTGCTTAAAGGGTTTAAGTCCATGCCATTAAAGGAAGACTCATCCGTACTCTATCTCGGTGCGTCAACCGGTACAACCGTAAGCCATGTATCGGATATTTGTTTCAGGGGAATGGTATTTGCTGTTGAGTTTTCTTACGATTCATTTGTTAAATTATACACTCTGGCAGAAAAAAGAAACAATATATACCCTATCCTGGAAGATGCGAACCTGCCGGAAAAGTATGAATTTTTAATTGACGGGCCCGACGTTATATACCAGGATATTGCACAGAGGAACCAGATTCAAATATTCAATGAAAATTCAAAGAAATTTAAAAACGCTGAAAAAGCCATGTTAATAATAAAGGCAAGGGCTATATCCTCTAACAGGCCGGAAAAGAGCATTGTTAATTCTGCAATAAGGGAAATAAAGGATTTTAAGGTTAAAGAAATAATAGACCTTAAACCATATGATATTGGCAATTACTTTGTATATTTAGAGAGATAATGTCATGCATACACTTTCAAATAATTATAATAACTGAAGTTAAATAATTAATTTATAATCCAAATTTCATACCTGAATGAGAATTATACAGGAGAATTATTACATAAATTCGTTTTTATTTTCATTTTTGAAATAAATAATTTTTTGTGTTTACATATATATTTAATTTGACATGAAAGTATATTAGAAAAGGTTATATAGTTCTCTTTTTTATGTAATATTAAGGTAAGAGACTTGAAAATAGAAATAGGAGAAAAATGTGATTTCGAAATAGAAAGGTCTGACATAGAGAACGTAAAGGAGGGTTCGGTAATAGCTACATATTATAGCCTGGGAAACCCAATATATGTCGAGTTAATTATCAACAGAAGCCTATCAAAGGAAATCAACAAATTCTTTGCAAACACAGACAAAAAATCCGCAATAATATCAATAGAAAGAATATCAAAATCAAAATACAGGATAACTCCAACTATAGTTATATTAAACAGGCAGCGAGGTGCATTACAAAAATAGGCAATTTTTTATGGTTCTCTGGATATGATATTTTTTGTTTTTTAAATTAATTTTTATACCAATACTAAACCAGTAAAAGCACCAGAACTTATTTTTATTTTTTTGTAAAGTAAATAATATTTCATATGAAACTGTTTCATAAAATTAGTAGATAAAAGCAAAAAATGTAAAACCAGTATCCATTAGCCCTGGTAATGGTGAACTGCATATGCCGTGGTTCTATTACCAAAAATTTATATACTATTATTACAATACATTGATTGGTCTTCCTAATGTCATTATATAGAAAGAAAGGAAAGGACGAATTAGATGAAGTAGCCAGCTATGAAGATTTAGAAAAAGATATATGGAGAGAGGAAAAAAATAATTCAGGGAGAAAGGCGGGTTCTGTCCCTAGGAAATAATGTAGATTCCCTAACGTTGTTTAAATGGAGGAGATTCATCACCAGCCGTTCAAGGCCGAGTCCCCATCCGGCATGTGGTGGCATCCCAAATTTGAATGCTTTTTCGTAAAATTCGAAATCATTTTTGTTTAATCCCTTTTTCATGAAGTTATCTTCAAGCATTTTGTAATTATGGATCCTCTGGGCTCCGGACGTTACCTCTATATCATTTAACTGCAGGTCAAATGATTTTGTCAAAGCCGGATTTGTATCCGGATGTGTATAGAAAGGCCTCATATCGGAGGGCCAGCCAGTAATAAAGTAAAACCCGTTGAACTTCTCCGCAAGTATTTTATTAGCTTCGGGCGAAAAGTCATCACCGAAATTCAGTTTTAACCCGTGATCATTCAGGTATTTAATGCCATCTTCATAGCTTATCCTCGGGAAAGGCGTTTCGATTTTCTCCAGATGGTAGCCATATTCCTCAAGCTTTGTATGCATCAGGTCAATGTTTCTATTCACTGCATAGGAAATTGCATTTTCAAGGTATTCCATTGCCTTTTTGTCATCGATAAATGCGGCTTCCATATCTATTGATGTGAATTCGTTCAGATGCCTTACTGTATTTTCCTTTTCTGCCCTGAATGCCGGCCCTACTTCGAATACCTTATCAAAGCCGGAAGCTATAAGTATTTCCTTATAAAGTTGCGGGGACTGGTTAAGAAAAGCATTTTTCTCGAAGTACTCGACCCTGAAGAGGTCCGCTCCACCTTCAGTTGCAGCTGCAACTATCTTTGGTGTATGTACCTCGATAAAATTTTCTTTATTCATAAACTCCCTTATTCCAAACAGGAGCTGGCTTTCGAACTGGAATATCAGGAGATGTTCCGGCTTTCTTAAATCAAGAAATCTATTGTTAAGGCGCGTATCAAAATCAGCGGAAACACGGTCAATAACACCAAGTGGAAGCGGTGTGTCGGCTATAGAAAGTATCTCTATTTCAATTCCCTGGATTTCCATACCTGATTTGCTGATACTTTTTTTATTCAAAGTTCCATACACAGAAATTACGGATTCTCTTGTTATGTCATAGAGCTGGTCATAATTCTTCATACTATCCTTTTTTGCTGTTACCTGAATGCTCCCGGTATTGTCCCTCATAATTATAAACATGAGGTTTTTAATTTTTCTTGTTTCCTGTACCCAGCCTTTTATCGTTACATCCGATCCATCATCAAGTGTTTTTATATCGGCTATATAAGTTCTCATCTTTATGGTATATTCATCTATTATTAAATTTTTTAACTTTTTGGAATTTTAACATGTCCTGTTATTATATTCAGGATATTACAAAGATTAATATTTAATTAATTATACGTATATTTATGAATAGCAATGGCTTTAATTCTAGATGTGTCCATTCCGGGGACATGGAAATAGAAGGTGTTGGAAACGTTGTAACGCCTATTTTTGAAAATTCAACCTTCGAGTTCCCTGAGAGTGGCGTAGCCGGCAAATATATCTATTCAAGATGGGGCAACCCTACAGTTGAATCCTTTGAAAAAAAGTATGCAGACCTTGAGAAAACAGAACATGCTTTTGCCTTTTCAACGGGCATGGCAGCTATAACCTCAAGCATCATGCCATACCTGAAGAGTGGCGACTCTGTACTTGCGCTCAATGAACTCTACGGGCAAACATTTGGTTTTTTCTCAAAAGTTCTGCCACAGTATAAAATCAATGTTGATTTTACATCTGTCAATGACCTGAATAGACTGGATTTTAAAAATAAAAATTATAAACTGCTTTATCTGGAATCAATTACTAACCCGCTGCTGGAAGTACCTGATATTGTAAACCTCTCCAGAATCTGTAAGGAGGAGGGAATAAAACTCATGGTGGATGCAACCTTTGCCACCCCATACAACCAGAATCCTGTTTCACTGGGGGCGGATATGGCGTTGCATAGCGGGACAAAGTACATATCAGGGCATTCGGACCTTTTGATAGGGCTTGCGGGCTTCAATGATAACTATGATAACCTTGATTTTTACAGAAAAACTTTTGGGGGAACGCCTGATGCATTTCAGGCTTTTCTTGCATACAGGGGATTGAAAACCCTGGGATTAAGGATGGAAAGGCATAATAAAAATGCAATGGAACTTGCAAAAGTATTAAACGAGTCTAGTAGAATAGAGGAGGTTTATTACCCGGGTCTCAAAAATAGTGAATATTTCGATGTTGCTGAGAAAAACCTGAAGGGTTATGGTGGAATGGTGTCATTTAAGGTAAAGGGTGGAATAGAAAATTCACATAAATTGATAAAAAATCTTAATATTCCGAAATATGCAGTAAGCCTCGGGGGTGTAGAAAGCCTGATATCCATTCCTGTTGAAGGGACACATAAAGCACTATCACCTGAAGAAAGGAAAGCATCAGGAATCACGGACAACCTTGTAAGGCTTTCAGTTGGAATAGAGGATTCAGAAGATCTATTGCAGGATTTTGAAAATGCCCTTGAAAAAATTTAAACTGCCGCTTTATTTTTATAATTATTCTATTGAAAGTAAAATATAATAGTTTAAATCTATTATACATTTAATGACAAAGCCAAAGGGGCTTATAATAGTCCTTATAATTTTTATTTTCCTTCTAATGGTAGCTTCATCGGCCGGGCATTCTACAGGGCAAACAGAAAATTCGTATAAGGCTGGCAATGGCAAAGTAGTACTTTTTATAAACCTGACGGGAACAGTGAGTGCAGGTACAACAAATATGTTCAGGTCAGAACTTTCAAATATAGATAATTCCAGTGTGAAAGCTGTAATTATAAGCGTTGATGCCGGTGGAGGAATGCTTCAGCAGGCACTGGATATTGATAAATACATAAATTCAACCGAGAATAAAGGAATTAATGTATACGCA
>JAKBQO010000094.1 GCA_021835185.1 Thermoplasmata archaeon | reverse complement strand
TGGCCCTGGAATCTATGGCATGGATATACTGGAATCAAAGGATGGCTATTTCGTGAATGAGGTAAATGGAAATACTGAATTTAAAAATACTGTACCGGTTACCGGCATCAATATACCGGATTATATCGCTGATTACCTTATTTCAGAGGCAAGGAAATGAATGCAAAGGATATGCTCATAGAAATGCTCAACATATATTCCCCCAGTGGAAAGGAAGGAGAGATAGCAAAGCTTCTTAGGGAATATATGGTAAATCTGGATTTTGAGGAGCCGGTAATAGATGACCAGCTAAATGTCATATCGGTAAATGGGAAAGGCAGCCCTGCAGTATTCCTCTGTGGCCATGAAGATACTGTGCCGGGAATTCTTGAAGTAAAATCAGATGGAAACATGGTGTATGGCAGGGGCGCAGTGGATGCAAAATCATCCCTGCTGGCATTAATCCTTGGGGCCAGAAAAGCCATGGACAACGGCTTTAAAGGGAAACTGCTTGTATCAGCTGCTTCGGGCGAGGAAAGTGACAGCAAGGGAATAAATAATATTATGGAAAACTACCACGGGTACGATTATGCAATTTTCGGTGAGCCCGGTGGATCAATGAATATCACTGCGGGTTACAAGGGAAGATTATTAATGAAGGTAGACGTAAAAACTGCAACCCACCATGCCAGTTCATCCTGGATGGAGTCAAATGCAATAGACCTGTTAATGGGATTGTGGGTAAAAATCAGGGAACAGTATGGCAACAATAAAGATTTTAACTCTGTTAGTGCAGGCATAACCAGATTCAACGGCGGTGAATATGATAATATGACACCTGAACATGCATCCATGTATATAGACATAAGATATCCCAAATCAGTTTCAGAAGATGAGCTTACAGGTGAACTGAAGTCCTATATGGAAGAGTTGCTAGTTAAAAATTATTCATATACTATAGAGAGCAGGACGTATCCCTATATATCTGACATGAAAAGCTCCCTCGTAAAGTCATTTAAATCAGGAATATCCAGGAATGGAATGGCCCCCCGCCTCATTTTTAAAAGTGGTTCAGGTGATATGAATAATCTGGGGCATGTGTGGAAAATCCCCGCAATTACCTATGGCCCTGGAGATACACAGCTATCACATACACAGAATGAAGTAATAGATATCAGGGATCTGTACAAATCCATAGATGTTATATCAGATTCACTGGTCTCCATGCAGCTGGATCAGGCTTAGATAACTATCTATTGCTTCCCTGTTTTTATATAATTCCATTGCCACTTCCACCGGAGATTTTTTATATGTGCATTTTAATGTGCTGGATATATTGAAGTTATTTAATTTATACAGGATATAAACAATATAAGCAGTGAATACATCCTTATAGGCATTGTTTTCACCATATAACTCTGAAGATAGTGAAAGCACATGGCGATGCCACTTCGATGAAGGTTCTGCAGAATTAATAATTTCCAGGAAAAACCGTTTGCATGAATCATTATCAATTCCAGATTTTCCTATATACTGTTGTATTTCAATTTCGAATTTTTTATCCGGCGAGAATTCATTGTAATATTCAAAAGCCAAACTTGCAGCCAGTGGAAATGCGTTTACAATGGAAATAAATAAAAAATCAGAAAGAATCCTGTACCTCTTCCTCTCCTTCGAGAATATGCCTGTGAAAATTCTAGCTTCCCTGGCATTTTTATGTTTTTTCCAGTAAATTAATGAAGAATATTTATATACCGCAAGGGCTTGAAGCCAGTTAATGCATGAATCCGTATAGGATATTGGGCTATCTCCAGAAATATTTTTAATTGACCTTGCCATGCCCCTGTAGAAATGTAAAGGCATTATATGGCCTCTGATGCCCGCAATAAAAACAAGAAAATTTGATGAATTATGTTTCATTGTTCCTATAATAGATTTTTTGAAAATCGGTGAATTTTTACTGTTGTTTTTATCTGGAGCAAAAAGCATCAATCTATATCAAAAAATAAATATTTATTATTATGGTTATTAATTCCCTTTGTAATCCGGTTTTCTTTTCTCAAGGAATGCCTTAACGCCCTCTTTCATGTCGTTTCCTGCATATAGCATGCCCATTGAAAGTGCTTCTTCATCAAGATTAATTGTTGCTGTATTATATATAAGGCGCTTGGCTACATAAACGGATGCAGGCGATATCTTCTCTGAAAGGTCTTTAGCAAGTTTCATTGTATTTTCTTCCAGCTCTTCTTTAAATAGTCTTGTAATTATTCCGTATTCATATGCCTTTTCACCGCTAATCCTCTCGCAGGTCAATATCATGTCCATTGCCCTGGAAATTCCTATAAGGTTTGGCAGCCTCTGGCTTCCTCCGTATCCAGGTATAAGTCCAAGGGATGTCTCGGGGAATCCTATTACCGAATCCGGCAAAGACGTTCTTATGTCGCATGCAAGTGACAGTTCAAAGCCACCTCCAAGGACATATCCACGCAGCTGTGCAATGAAAATCTTATTCATCCTGGTAATTCTGTCGAATATGCTTTCCCCTGTATTTGATATTTTCATAAACATATATGGATTGCTTATAAACTGTGACAGGTCTGCTCCTGCAGAGAACGCCCTTTCATTTCCTTTTATTACTACCACATTTACATCATTGGCTTCTTCTATGGCATCAAGTTGTTTGTCCAGTGCCTTCAGGAGCTCAAAGCTCATTAAATTATTTTTCCCATTTTTAATTGTGATCACACCAACCTTGCCATCTTTGCTATAATCAAGAATCCCTGATTTTTCTTCCTTTTTCACTTCAACAGGTTTTTTATTGAAAGACTCCTTCATTTTATGGGACTCTATAGTTTTTGATGGCTTAAAAACCTCTATTTTATACTGTTTGTAAAGGTTATTAAGTGTCTCAAGCACCTCATCGTTGCTCAATCCATTTGCCACGGTGATTGGCCCGAATGGCCTGTTTAGCCCGTATTTTACTCCAGTTTCTATATCGTCAGGTACTGCAACCCCGTCTTCTATAAGCTTTGTAGCTTCGTTGATTTCCAGGGCAAACATATCCATAAGGCTAATTTTTTCGCTTTCGTTGGCATCCGGGATAATAGCTTTTCCATTTTCCCATTTGTATATGCCACTGCCTGTTTTAAGCCCGAGATGCTTTGCCTCTATGAAACTATCAAAGGCATGGCATTTTCCATAATCCGGAGACAGCTCTTTTCCATAATACTGGAGAGAATCAACAACTGTATCCAGGCCTACATAGTCGAACAGCTGGTAGGGACCCATGGGCAGCCCCTGGGATTTAAAGTATTTGTCAATTGCCTCAGGGCGGTCTATTTTATTGCCATATGCATTGCAGAGTAATAGCATCTCGGGGGCAGATATTCTGTTGACAACAAATCCTGCTTCATCCTTAAGGACTTTTATGGGCTTTTTCCCTATTTTTCCAGCCAGTTCATATATCTCTTCAACGTATTCCATGGAAGTTTTATCTCCCTTTATTACCTCAACAAGCTTCATGAGTATCGGCGGATTAAAGAAATGCATTCCAACAAGCCTTTCAGGATTTTTTATTTCTTCTCCCATTTCAGTAATTCTAATATTTGATGTGTTGGAGGCAATTATTTTATCTGTATTCTCTGCTATCTCCTTCAGCACCTTGACTTTAATATTATAAATTTCAGGTACAACTTCTATTGACAGATCTACATTTTTTACTGCTTCTCCAATATTATTAAAAAATTTGATATTGTCCAGAGCTGCTTTTTTAGCTGCATCATTAATCTTCCCCGATGCAATGAGTTTGTCCAGACTGCCATTAATGCCCACTTTTGCCTTCTCTATAACTTCCGGATAAAAATCTTCCAGATTCACCTTATATCCATTTAATGCAAAGACTTCAGCTATGCTATGACCCATTACACCTGCGCCGATTACCGCTACCTGTTTAATCATGCTGATATATATTTTTTAACTTTAAATCCTTTTTCATTCAGAAATTATGTTTTGTAAAACACCATGTATAAACTTAAAAAAATACTTAATAACATAGCGGGAACAGGTTATTAAATAAAATTCAATATTTATAAATATCCGGTTTTTCTACGCAGGACAATGTTAACGTTGTAATGATAAAGCTTATAAAACAATAAATTATCATAACCTATGGCTGATTTTAAGTTAACGATAAATAATCTTCTTGATAGTGCAGTTCGGGCAAATGGAGACCAGAAAATTATCTATAAGGATTTGCAGTTAACATATAATTCATTTTACAAAAACGTCAAAAATTTTGCAGCCAATCTTGTAAAGATAGGCGTTAAACCCGGTGATAGGATAGCAGTAATTGATTACGACACTATAAATTACATGTATTGCTATTACTCTATTCCAATGATTGGCGCAGTGATACATATGGTAAACATCAGATATCCTCCAGAAATACTGTATTATACCATAAAAAATTCAGAGGATACCTATATTGTAGTTAATTCAGATTTTATGCCACTGTTAATGCAATTTAAAAATATGTTTGAATTCATAAAGGGTTTTATTGTTTACTCCGAGCACGGGCATGAAAATTATCAGCTCGACAATGTATATTATGCCGATGACCTTTTAAAAGACACAGATTATAATATCACACCTCCGGATGAGAATGACATGGCTACACTATTTTATACATCAGGAACCACCGGGCTGCCGAAGGGAGTGTATTACAACCACAGGCAGCTTGTGCTTCACAGCATGGCTACTGCAGAAGGCCTATCAGATGATCCAATATTGCTTAATAAAACATCTATTCTTCTTCCCCTTGTTCCAATGTTCCATGTACATGCATGGGGCATGCCATACTTCGCCATAATGAAAGGATTGAAATATGTGCTTCCCGGAAAATACGAATGGGACAGGATAGTGGAAACAATGGAAAAGGAGCATGTTACCAATTCCGCAATGGTTCCATCGATACTGTATCTGCTCCTGCAGGCAAAGAGGGGGCCGGAAGTGCTCGGCAAACTAAAGCTAAAATCAGTTATCGGTGGCGCAGCACTGAATGAAGGCTTAGCCAGATCTGCTGAGTCTATAGGCATGTCCCTTGTAACAGGATATGGGATGTCTGAAACCTGCCCTATCCTCACACTGGCCAGTTATACCAATGATATACTGCCCTTAAGCGAGGAAATAAAGGAAAAATACCGCAGAAAAACCGGTGTACCTGTTCCTATGGTCAACCTGCGTGTTGTTTACCAGGGAAAAGATGTAGCAAAAGACGATACGGAAATAGGAGAAATAATAGTACAGGCACCATGGTTGACAGCAGGTTACCTGAAAGACCCGGAGAAAACTGCAAAGCTATGGATCGACGGATGGCTGCATACAGGCGACCTGGCAACAATGGATAAATACGGATATATAAAAATTGTTGATAGGGAAAGCGATGCTGTAAAATCCGGTGGTGAATTTATCCCGTCAATGGTTCTTGAGGACCTCATAAGCACCGTTCCCGGAGTAGGAGAGGTTGCCGTAACCAAAAAATCCGATGAAAAGTGGGGTGAGAGGCCAGTAGCTTTTATAAAAGGAACAGCAACCGTAGAAGCCATAAAAGAACACATGCAGCAATTTGTGGACACAGGGAGAATAGCCAAGTTCTGGCTTCCGGATGACTATATATTTGTGGATGACTTTGAAAAGACAGGAACAGGAAAAATAAATAAGGTTGTACTTAGAAAAAAATTGGAGTGAGAGATAATGGAAGATGTATACATAGTTGATTATAGAAGAATACCCTTTTCCAGGGCACGTCCCAGGGACCCTGAAAAAGATGTTTATAATGATTTGAGAATGGATAAGATGCTGTCTGAATTGATCAGGCATTCTGTCAGTGAAACTAAGATAAACCCG
>JAKBQO010000093.1 GCA_021835185.1 Thermoplasmata archaeon | reverse complement strand
CACCAGGAACTGAAGATAATATCATATAGGGGCCATCTGAAATGGCACCCGACATTGCATATGTTTTATTGCTGTTCTCAAACGTCCTAACCCCTGCTGGCGACAATGTTAAATTTTCACCGTTCTGCACTAAATAAGAATATGAAGATATAAATGTCCCGGGAGAAGAAAGTATGCTGAATACTGTATCTGGTTGAAGTTTTGCTGTAAAATTCAGGGTGACAGTCTGTGTGGAATTATTATATGCTATTGCATTCTTTATATTTGTATAATTATCTGTGCTATGGTAATTCCCAGGCAGGAGATACTGGGCAAGTAGCCATCCAGGGGTCTGTGGTTCCTTATTTTCCAGAAGGAGGTCCATAACAAGTGAATAATAAACATCGTAAGCAGTTACCGGTTGCCCTGTAGAAAATTTAGCCTTGCTGCTTATATTGAAAGTATAGCTCTTCCCATGTGGGGATGGGAGGGAAGCTGCAATTTCAGGGAAGTACCCGGAACTGCCATTTCCCACAAGGGTTCCCTCTATATTGCCAAGTATTTCAAGTTCAGATGTTGTATAAGCTTCCTGGGGATTAAGATTTGCGTATGGCGTAAGGCTATCCATCACTATTGAATTGTTAACGGTATTAATATATAGTTTCGCGGCTGGATTTACCGGAATATCCATGTAATAATAAGTTGTATAATTTGTTCCGGCCTTATTGCCTGTAATAGTTGAAAGTTTTAGCATATAATATCCGGTATTAACTGTAAGTGTGTCATTATTTCCAGGAGAAAGTGTTTTATTTAAACCCCCATTTTTATAAACATACAATGTCTGGTTTACTATTGTAAATGTTGAATTTGAGGGGTTTCCTGCATTGCTGATATTCATTCCTATAGTTGTGTTATTGCTATATATATTAGAGTTTGCGACTACAGGAGAAATAGAGCTTTTCAGGATTGTGAGTGTCCCTTCCGCCGTTCTATTGCCGGTGCCTGCACTTTCAACATAAACAGGGATGTATGTGTTGAATTCCTCCGGCCCTGATGTAAAATTTGCTATGTAGTATATATAGTATATGCCAGGGCTATTATATATGTGTGATACTGATACTTTTTCCTGTGTATAATTTAATGCTGTACTGTTGCCGTCTCCCCAGAAAATTGTCAGCGTTTTATAGGGCTCATTTGCTTTCAGCGATATGGTATAGTTGCTCCCGGTTTTCAGATAATTTGGAGCGGTATCCACAGAAATATCAGGAGATTTAGATTCAGGGTGTAATAGAGAAAGGACCCCTAATGATGATATTATAAGTACGAGAACTATAATTACAGCATACCATTTTTTTCTTGTAGACCTTGGTTTTTTTGGATAAGTCTCGGGATCTGGCATGCTGGATTTCATGCAGACGTTATTTAAAATTGGATAATTAAGGTTTTCTAATAGTGGCATATATACATGGCCAAAAGGCCGGCAAAGGCTCCGGGTACACAGGATAAATTAACAGAGGCAGGAGGAGAAACGGGCTGTATGCTATAATATCGTTAACATCAGGTTGCGTGGCTTTACAGATACCTGGAAAATATAATAATCATGATTATTTATTTTATAAACCAGCTGACCATAATATGTTCAACTATGTTATATAAGAAATTAATGTTATTTATGCCGGTTATATACGCCTTACAATAAATTCTTATTCGCATATTGCTGCATAAACCTGCATTACGGTACCCATAATACAAAATAATATAAATGATTATATTATCCAATTTTATGAGTATTAAAGCTGTTGTTATGGCAGGTGGGAAGGGTACCCGCTTAAGGCCTATAACATATTCAATTCCAAAACCAGTAGTTCCAATTGCTGGCAAGCCATGCATGCTGTATTTGCTGGACTCTTATTACAATGCCGGAATAAAAGATGTTATAATCACAACAGGATATAAATTCAGTTCGCTGATAACAAGCATTATAGAAAACAGGCATAATGACCAGGCTATACTCTTCTCAGTAGAGAAAGAACCCGCAGGAACAGCTGGAAGCGTAAAAATGGTCTCAAATTTTATAGATGATACTTTAATTGTTGGAAGCGGAGACATACTTTCTGATTTTAATATTTCAGATATAATAAATTTTCATAAAAAAAATAAGGCAATGGTAACAATAGTCTTAACTGAAGTAGAAGATCCGAGGCAATTTGGAATAGTAGAAATGGAAAATAACAGGATTGTTAGATTTTTGGAAAAACCGGACAGGGACCAGACATTTTCCCATATTGCCAGTACGGGAATTTACGTTATAGAACCGGAAATTCTGGATTATATAACAACAATGCCCTATGATTTTGCCAAGGACCTGTTTCCGGAACTTATGAAGAGAAACATAGATATATATGGTTATATGGGAAAGGGTGTTTGGCTTGATACTGGAAGGCCTAATGACCTTATAACTGCAAACCAGATTATGGTGGAGAAATATGGCAAATTAAGCGATGGGGATTTGATAAAAGGGAAGAATATAATACTTGATATGGCAGGAATCCATAATACCGGGATAGAGAAATGCTATATAGGAAGAAACATAAAGGCAGGTGATAATGTTCACATCAAAGATTCAGCCCTTTATGATAACGAAAATATTGGAAATAATGTTGAAATAACAAATTCTCTGTTGATGGATAATGTTACTGTCAGGGAAAATACCAAAATCAGGAATTCTGTGATAATGAGAAATTGTGTAATAGGTGAAAACTCGGAAATCGTGGACAGCATAATTGCTCCGGATATGGATTTACGTGGAAAATCGAGAATATATAATGTTTCACTTGCATCCAAAGTTATAGAAGATGAAATGTAAATGATAGGTATAATGCTATAATGAATATTGCCACGGCAATTGATATATAAACCATATTTTTATCATTTCCGAATATTACAGGAATCGGGCCTATCATCAGGAAACCGCCAAAATGTGATTCCTTTTCCTCTTTTTCATGTTCTGGTTCTGTGTATATACCATATTCCCTATCGTATTCTTTATTCAAATTTAAAGGAAAAGAGATGAACAGTAAAATGATTCCGGAGAAAATGAGGATAAACGGGATAAATGCCAGAGGGCTGCTGCTAACTATAAATGGGAAGAAAAGCAAAAAACCTGCCCTGGCGAGTCCTTCTACTGCTAGGGTAAAAAGAATGGCAAATCCCGATAATATCAGGAGAATTCCTGCATATAAACTATTTGAACGGCCGTTTTTCCCTTGCATTTTAATACCACCACCTGAGTTTATAGCCGGTACATTATTTAGTCTATCATTTTAATTTTGCCATATTATGTTTAAGATAGTTCAATCAACAACATTTCCATAATTTAATTTGAAATCTGGAGCCAGGAGTATGCAACCCATATTGCTAATAAATCTAAATCCTTGTTCCACTTAAAATAAGTTATAAAATATGGAAAATTGCTGGTAAATGTAATATACAAACTAAAAACAGGATTAAAGGAAACCTGCCTTCTGCAATATTAAAAGGTCCTCGGTAGTTAGCTGCTCTCCGGCCTTGAATTTCTCATAAAGTTCAGAAGCCTTTTCCTGGAGTTCAGATTCCTTTTCCTTTCTCTTTGTGACCTTGGATTTATTCCTTATGGAATATATAGCCTTCTCCATGTCCTTAAGCTCTATTTTTGCCTTCAGGAAAGCTGCGTGTTCTGCTTCGGATTCCTGGCTGTATTTAATAAATGTTTCATGATTCTCGTCAGCGACCTTGCGAACCTCATCAAGCTTTTGAAGTTCATCGTTGATTTCATCACTGAGCTGTGAGATTCTGTTAGACAGATCTTCTATTTCCTTTTTATATTCCTCTCCTACAGTCCTTTCTTCATTGATCTTGTCGGTAAGTTCCTTTACATCGCCATTCTTTAAAAGTTCCTGCTCCCTGAGTGTCTTTGACTTTTTAATTTCATTGTTTAACCTTCTTATTTCAACAATGATTTTATTTTCTTCGTCCTTTTTCAACTCTGTTGTCTGCTGCCTTCTCTCAAGGTACTGCAACTCTTTCTCTTTAGCTTTAATGTCCTTAATATCAATACCGGTACCAAGGCTTGACCTGTACTCACGTAGCTGCTTTTTCAATTCAGAAAGATTTTTGTAATGAACTTCCTTTTCGTCCCTCAAAGTCTTAATTTTCTCAATTAACTCATTTTTTTCGGCGATCTTTTCCTTTGCATGTTCACGCATTTCGTGGGTTTTCTGATTTAACTCATCACGGATCTTCGCGTACTTCTGGGCTTCTGCATTGGCTTCATCTCGCTTTTTAATATGGAGTTCTACTTCATCTCTGATTGCCTCTTTTTTTGTCTCAAAATCTTCCAAAAGGTCTGTCATGCTAACACTTCGATATCTTATTTCAGATAATACGGAAGGATTAGTGAAAATCCATTTCACATATATCTGCAATTAAAATTTGTATTTAAAAAGACTATATAAGTATTACTGTTAACTAACAAATACAACAATATTATAAATTTGCTTTAAAATTATATAAAATTATATAACAAATAATGATAAACAAAAATGCATGGTGGCAACATATACGACTTTGCCCGGGAAAATCAGGCAAGTTTGTCCAGTATACTGGATTTCTCAGCCAGTATAAGTGATTTTAACAGGGTTAAAAATTTTATTATAAAAAAAGAATATATAGAGAATTACCCTGAAACAAACCTGGCTGCATATAAAAAAATCCTGGCAGGAAATGAATTTAATCCTGCAAATATTTCTCTGGTTTCAGGGCTTACAGCATTCATTCATACTTTCCTGGCATCAATTAAAGGCAATGTAATTATTATTTCTCCTGCATTTACAGAATACCTGAAACCTCAAATTGAGGGAAAGAGAATAATTATTCCTTTTAATGTTGTAAATGATCATCCTGAGATTTTAAGTAATTTCAATTTTGAAGCATTATTTCTTGTATACCCTGATAGCCCCACAGGGCAGTTGATGAGCTCTAGCAGCATTTATTCCATAATAGAAATTGCAATGAAGAAAAATTCAACAGTATTTCTGGATGAGTCATTCATATGGTTTGTAAATAATAGGGAAATAATGGAAAGAGAATTGATTGAAAAATATAACAATGTTATAATCGGGAGGTCAATGACAAAAATACTTTCAATTCCTGGATTACGGCTCGGGTATATTGCATCTAACAGTACAACAATACATAGTATTGAAGAGAAGCTGGAACCCTGGAGAATCAATCAGGCAGCCCTTGCATATATATATGGGCACGTTCAGGATTTAAGCAATGTGGCACTGAGCACAGAAACAGAAAGAAATTATCTTATAAAATCCCTTAAAAATATAGGTTTCCGTACTGTGGGAAAGCCAAGGGCAAACTACATAACATTTCAATTGCCAGCCAGTATTGATGGCTCCAGGCTTAAAGCATATCTGGCAGGTAAAAATATAATGATAAGGCTGCTGGATGATTACAACGAATTCGGAAGCAACTATATGAGAATCAGTGTAAAAAAAAGGGTTAAAAATAAAGTTTTAATTAACGCCTTAAATTGTTATACCGGTGAAATACATGGTTAAAATGATACAGGTTCTCGGAACTTCCTCAGATTCAGGGAAAAGCACACTGGCTATGTCCCTTTGTTACTATTTCTCCGGAAAAGGCTATAGAGTTGCACCGTTTAAGGCAGTAAATATGTCCCTGAACTCCATATCTTTGAAGGATTCTTCTGAAATATCAAGGGCGCAGTGGCTTCAGGCTATTGCAGCAGGAGCAGAGCCTTCTAAATATATGAATCCATTTCTTATAAAACCGGAAGGGATGGGGAAATCACAGATTATAGTAGAGGGAAAATCTATAGGAAGCATGAAAATAGAAGAGTATTACAGTTATCTGAAAAATAATGCTGAAGCAATAATA